>VHBA01000001.1 GCA_016872175.1 Sphingomonadales bacterium
CATCCGTAACCGGCCGCACCAAACCAGAAGCCGATTATGTGCTTCCTATACTAAAAAGCTATGGCATCCCCGATTCGGTGGTCATTAAGGAAAGCAAATCCCGCAATACGCATGAGAATGCACTCAATACAGCTAAAATATTGAAAGATAACCATATTGAAGGCCCCATTTTACTGGTTACTTCATCCTTTCACATGCGCAGATCCATGGGCACATTCACCAAAGCGGGTATTTCCGTGCAGCCATATCCCGTGCATTTTATCAGCGATTACGGATGCGGTTATTTTTTACCAGACTTCTTCATTCCAAGCAGCGAAGCGCTATTCCGTTGCGATGCCATAATAAAGGAATGGGTGGGTTATTTGGCTTACGCCATTACATGCAAACTCTGATTAAAACTTCTGATAAATAAACGGAATGGGCTCCATTCCTGAAATTTGGTAAGCCAGAAAAATGGCAAGCACCAATAAAATAGCGTGCATAAACCAGCCCGAGCCGATGAAAATCTGCCGTATTTTGGGATACACATTGCCCGCGGACCATTGCCAAAGCAGCACACCACACATAACCGCAAATACTCCTCCGAAATCATGCAGCCAGTTGCCAAAGACAGACCAGTCCCTGTCTGTGAAAATATGCGACAACATGCCTGTGGCAATTTCCATGTCTTCCAGCTTAAAATAAATGCCGCTGAGCGCAAGAAATAAAAAGGTTAATGCCACAGAAATGGGATGGTAAATCCACATTGGAACACCATTTTTTATTTTATCGCGTATGCCCGATGAAGCAATGTCCCAAGATAAAGCCAGGCCATGTAGTGCGCCCCATAAGGTGTAGTTGAGGGATGTGCCGTGCCAGAAGCCGCTTATCACAAACGTTATCATTACCGCCAGCACGGTCCCCCATTTTTTCCATCTCCTCAACGTAAATGAAAGCGGGAAAAACAGGTATTCGTTTAGCCATTTGCTAAGGCTCATGTGCCACCTACGCCAGTATTCGGTAATGTTGGCAGATGCATAGGGAAAATTGAAGTTTTCTGATAATCGGAAACCTAACAGCAATCCCATACCCAGCATCATATCGGTGTAGCCGCTGAAATCCAGAAAAATGACTAACGCCTGTCCAATGGCCGCAAAGAGGTTTTCCATGCCTGTAAACAGGTGCGGACTGCCAAACACCCGTTCCGTAAAATTAGCGGTGATGTAAGCGGCCAGGGCGTATTTTTTGATAATTCCCGAAATGAGAAAGAAAAAGGCCTCTCCGGAAGGAACTTCTTTGGCAGAAAAACCTTTGCGCAATTCAGGCAGAAAATCACGGGCAGGGGAAATAGGCCCTTGCAGCATGAGCGGGAAAAAGCTGAGGTAGGTGAAGTACCTAAACCAGCTGGTTTCAGGTGTTTCAATATTTTCATGGAATACATCCAGCACATAACCCAGCGAGCGAAATACATAAAAAGAAACACCAATGGTAGCCGGCCAGAATGGAATTTCCCGAAATCCAAACCATTGACTGAAATGCCGGAAGGTTAATATTAATCCTATATTCAGCAGTATACTAATCCATAGAAAAAAACGTTTGCTATTTTCCGACCGGGTAGTGAATATCCCTTTCGCCAGAAAAAAATCTGCCACACTAAGTGCCAGCAGAATTCCAAGGCCAAAACTGCTTAACAAATAATAAAAAACTGAATTGAAAATAAACAGAAGTGCGGTCCTAAGCCCGGGTTTGCCTGCCAGTGGTACATATAGGCAGTAAAAAACCACAAAAACCAGGATAAACAGCGACGTGTTAAATGCCATTATTTAATACGAATGGTTTGCCCTGCCCAGATATTGTAGTTTCTCATATTATTGAGTTTCATAATGGCTGTAGTGCTGGTGCCATATTTTTTGGAAATAGAGAACAATGTTTCACCAGACTTCACTTTATGATAGACAATTTTTGTTGGTGCTGGCTGGGGTTTAGGCTTCGGCTGGGGCTTTGGTTTGGACACCTCTGTTTGTTGAACAACCGGCGGTTTCGGAGAAATTTTCTGCGGTGCTTCCGGCGTTTCCATTTCTGAAGAATCCTGCCCTGTCTCTATGGCAGGCGGAGTGCTTTTTACAGGCATTGGAGCCTGAACTTTAATGGGGGCATATATTTTGAGAATTTGCCCGGTACGCAGGTAATTATTTCTCAAGCGGTTCCATTTTTTAATTTGGTAGGCACTAATGCTGTACAATGAAGCCACAGACCAGATGGTTTGACCTCGCAATACACGGTGGTAAACCCATTGATATCGTACCTGGGTTTGCGCTGTATTTACATTCTTTTTGGAGGTATCAATGAGTGGTGCTCGGAGCGAGTCCACATCATAGAGTAAGGATTCGGTGATGTTTTGTTGGTTGAGCCAATATGCGGTTCTTTCGTAGCTTTCTGCCATCAGTTGTCCTTTAAGCAAATAACCGGCATGGGTTAAGTGCACCATATCCCAGTTGGCAAGCCCATTCTGTTGCCAGTGCATCATAGAGAATCTTCCACCTGAAACCCAGTACCAATCGTAAAAAAGACATTTGTTCCGACGTGAAAATTCTTTTATGAGATCCGAAAAATCCAGGCAGTCTGGGAGGCTGTAACCTCCTCGGTATATATCCTGCGAGCAACTGAGAATAACAGTGGTTTCAGGGTTGTATTTGTGTATAATTTCTATGATCTCTAATAAGTTGTTGCTAAAAACTTCCTTGTTGATTTTTCCACGGTAAAAATCGTTGGCACCGAGGTCTAATATCACTGCATCAGGCTTTAAATATTCCAGTTGCTCTTTCATCAGGTTTTGCCGCAACAGGGAATAGTGTCCGGCCCCATTTATTCCTACGCTGTGAAATAAAACGCCCGCATCATCGGGTGTTTCTATACTGATACCATAAATTTCAAACATTGATTGAGCAGAATCTGTTTTTTTAAGCGTAAAAACAAACTCACTGCTTACCATTGGTAAGTCCACCACAAGCATGGAAGTATTACCGGATAAGGCTTTTGGTTCGAATACATCCACAAATAATTGATTTGTGCCTGAGCGCACTGTGAAATCATAACTCAGGGCATCTCTTTTCAAAAATAACCGCAAACGCCTATGTTCAGGTTGAATAGTGCCCTTAAAACTTAACCTGAAACTAGCGTTGCTGTCAAGAGTTCTGGATGTAACTCCGCTTACACCAAGTGGAAATTGTGGATTAATCTCAATGTTTTTAGCATTAAGCCAGCGACCGGTATGTGAGGTCGTGTAATCTACAGCAGCATGGGTTCTTGCGGTTGAATAAGGAAAAACCATGCCCCGGCCTGCATTTCCATACGTTAGTTGGAAGCGGGAGCGCAATTCACCTGTGAAATCATCTGCTTGTACGTGTGAATCACCTATATACAGGATGCTTACCCGTTTACTCTTTGCATTTTTCAACTTGTTAAAAAACGGTTCGGCTTGTTCTTTGTGATGAAACTGAAGCGTGTTAAATTCTGTGTGCAGAAAAGGGTAGGGGGTATAGCGGTTTTCTGGCCATACCGACAATGACTGCTGGGCTGTCAGAATCTGGCAGCTTGCAAAAAACAATATGAAGAGGATATTTTTAATAATTTTTTTTATGGCTTAACGTATAAATTTCATAAAATTTCATGATTTCCTTATACAGCATTTGAGCAAAAAACTTTTGTCCGGATGCGCTTAAATGTCCGTCAATACTGGCTTTTCCTTGTTTTACCCATCCACTAATTCCATTTTTTGACTGCATTAGAGCGTGCATATCAAAAAAAGCGCAGCCCGCTTTTTCAGCTGCCTTTTGCATTTCCATTGCCAGGACAGCCGCATACGGATAAGGCTCGGACTTTTCATCAATAATCCTTCCCATATCGCCGCCACTTACAACCAAAATACTTATCCCAGGCAGTGCCTTGCGGTATTTAACGAACAATTTATAGAAAGCATTGCCCACCTGGGCAGCGTGTGCCTCATTTTGTAAGTATGGTATGGCGTTGTTGCCATAATGAAATACAATCAGCTTGGTGTTTAATAGTTTTGCCTGATTTTGCAGCATTGTATTACTAACACTAAACAGTCCGTCGCCACTATGCCCTCTTATTCCGCAATTATCAATTTGAATGCCTTTTTGGCCTTCAAGCAGATAGCCAAACAGAGGGGTGGAATTTACTTTATATTTTAGGATTAGCTCCCTGCATTTTCCGTCATGGATCAGTGTTTTATATCCGGTTAATGAAACTTCACTTTCTGTTTTCTTATCAGCAGTTACACTTATCATGCTTTTATCATCTTTATCATGCAAAAGGTATACCTTACTAAATTGCAATCCCGGGAAAATCCTGATAGATGACTGAGCCTCGGTGGAATCATCTGTGTTTATGCGGTATTTAATGCCACTAAATCCAAAACCGGTTGCCTTTTTATGGTTAAAAACATTGTATTTGATGAGTCCCCGGCAATTTGTTTCAAGGTACCTGTAACTGGCCACATCATTAAATGGAACCAGACCTTGTCCACTGCCGCCAAAGTTTTTTTGCATCAATAGCCGTAGGTCTTGTGTAATACGGTCTCCTTCAATTTGCGAGTCGCCATAGTACCAAATGTGCACCAGTGAATCAGCTGTGGTTTGAAGTGCTGCAAAAAAGGCATCCAGCGGGGCTTTCCCATTAATGGAAGCATTGTTTAGAAATGCAATTTCTCTATGCAGGGTATCAATGCGTTTGCGCTGAGCTGCAGTGAGATTTTTAAGGATAACAGAATCGGGTTTTGCAACGATTTTCTTTGGTTTAACGATCGTGGAGGGTTTTTCCCCGCCCCGAATCAGTGCCCCCGTTTGGGTAAACCGTAAACCTCTTTCAGTTAGCCACTTGTTCCAAGCCGGCTTGCTGAATGTCCATATAACTCCGGCAAGCAATACAGCAGCTGCGGTGATTGTAAGGAGAGGCCTGTTATGGTTGTAATTACTCAAACAGCCTGCTTTTTCTCAAGTATAAGCTCTATGAGGTCACCGGTATTTTTCATGCCTGTTAATTCCCTGAGTTTAAAACGTATTCCAAAGTGGGATTCAACAGCAGCAATCATAGTAAGATGGGTAAGGGAATCCCATTTTTCGATTTTTTCTGCAGTCAGGTCATCCGTTATTTCAATATTGCCGCATTTAAATACACTGTTGAATATGTTGCTGAGTTGAAGGCGAATTTCAGAAGTTTCCATGTCAAAGGGTTTTTATCAAAGATAGACGGGTATTGTGTGCCAACAAAGTTAGAATTTCCTTTTGTTCGGAACTTATTTGCTCACGAATGAGAAATCCACATTTTGTGTATGAGCGAAAGGCTGCTTCATTGCTGCCCAGCAATTGAATTTCAGCTATTGTGGGTTTTTGGGAGGTAGTTGCAGTATGCTCAATGCAGTATTCAATGAGTTTTGAGGCCATCCCTTTACCGCGAAATTCATTTTTGGTATAGATGCATTCCAGCTGAAGTGCAAGTTGAAGACGGGGTAGTTGCATGCTTTTTAGCATTTCCAATTTGCTGCCTGCCTGTGTCCATTTTTCTCCCAGCAGCCATGCCATAGCCTGCGCTTTAAGTATTCCGCTGCCCATTCCGCATTCGCCTTCCACCCAGGCACTTAGGCAGGCCGCAGGTTGCCCGTCAGCTTCAAGTATTGTAAAGTTGGGCAAATACCATTCCTGCCCTTCTATTTCTTCGTCCAAAGCTTCCAGAATCAATGCCCTTGTTTCATCCAAATCAAGTCCAAAAAGCGCTGTGTATGGCAAAATTTCACTACCGGACATTTCCGCAAGTATTATGCCCTCTGTAATGAAATCGAGGTCAGTTTTCTTTGCTTTTCTGAATGTAATGTTCATAAAGAAGAATGTTTGCTTTCAGCAATCAGCCGAAGTGCCTTTCTGTCTGTTTTTCCGTTTGCATTCAATGGTATCTCATCGATGCTCAGTATTCGATGTGGTTTCATGTAATTAGGCAACAGCGGTGCCAGCGATTCTAAAATCTGAACTTCAGCGTTGTCCTGTTTTTGAACAAAAAGTGCAAGATACCAACTGTTTTGTATCTGATAGCCAATTGCTACAAACTGTTTATTGGGTAATACACGCGCTGCGGCTATTTCTATTTCACCCAGTTCAATGCGGTATCCTTGTATTTTTACCTGATCATCTTTCCGTCCGATATAAAAATAATTTCCACTTCGGTCTCTGTATGCAATGTCTCCTGTTTTATAATACCGCACCTGCTTGTATTCAAAGAACTTTTGCTGATTTTGTTCCGGGTTGCACAAATACCCGGGGGTGATTTGTTGGCCGCTTAGGCACAATTCGCCTTCTTGTTTAATATCGCTTATTACATTTTTTGAATCATCTATTAATAAGAAGTCCGCTCTGTACATAGGTTTACCTATACTCACAACCCCGCTGTGATGTTTGATTTTAGAAGGTACACAGGTTGCAGAACTGCAATAGATGGTAGCTTCCGTAGGACCGTAAACATTGTCAATTCTGGCATTTGGTATACAAGTGGCCCATTTTTCAAGGAGGTCTTTTTTAAGGGCTTCGCCACAAAATTGAGAAACCCGTAGTTGGGGCAGATGAATATCTTCCAAATAGGGAAGCAGTAAACCGATGGCAGAAGGAACCATTAGGCTCACATTTATCTGGTATTTATCCAATACATGATACAATGCCAGTGTTTTTATCATGCCTGTTGGCAAGGTGCAAAAACTTCCACCCTGCATCAAAGGCCTGGCAAAACATACCACTGACAAATCAAATGTGAGATCGAACATTTGCAAAAACCGGTCTTCTTCACGCACATCATAACCCAGTGCATCAAAACCATCCATGAACGACTGCAGGTTGCCGAATGTTATGGGCACTCCTTTTGGCTTTCCTGTTGTGCCCGATGTAAACAGGATATAAGCCAGTTTATCTTCAGTTGGAAAGGCGTGAAAACATTCAGAATCAGGCAATGCGGAGTTGTTAACAAATTCAGTTTCCGGAAAATTTTCCTTCAGTTTTTCAATTTCTTCGTCTTCGGTAGTATAAAACAATGTGCCGATTTCGGCAGCTTTTATAATTTCTGTAATTCTTTCAACAGGATAATGTGATGGAATGGGAACATAGGCCTTTCCGGTGAGCCATGCTGCGACAAGGGTAGCATATGTCTCGGGAGTATTTTGGGTAATTACACCGATATGCATGCTGCCGGTACGCTGTATTTTACCCTGTATAGCACCTGTAAGTTCTTTTAGGTATGCATAAGAAAAGTTAGTATCCTCTATAATACAAGCAGTTCTATCACTCCCTTGTTGTAAATTTTTGAAAATGTCATGTAGAAACAGCATGCTCATGCATCAAGCATTTTACGCACCTGTTCATTGGTTTTTCTGGGATCAGCTTTCCCTTTGCTGGCTTTCATAACTTCACCTACAAACAATCCCAGCAACCCTGTTTTGCCATTTTTATATTCTTGTACCTTATCAGGAAATTTGGATAATACCTCTGCGATAAGCGTTTCAATCGTATCCGTATTAGCATCCTGAGCCAAGTTTAGTTTTTCTATTAAAGAAACTGCTGAAGCCGCAGAATCTTTAATCATGGCGGGGAACAGGTGTTGCGCTGCTGCACTGTGTGAAATTATATTTTTATCAATTACTTCAATGATTTCAGCAATCTTTTCAGGTTGCAGCGGGAATGATTCCATACCCATGGCATTCTCATTCAGGTAGCCTTTAATGGCCACATTTACCCAGTTGGCTGCCGCTTTATAGTTAGAGGTGCATTGAATTAGCCGATTAAAATAGAGTGCTGTGGACTTATCGTCTGTTAAAACCGAAGCATCATATTCTGAGAGGCCAAGTTCATTGTTAAATCGATTAAACAGAGACTCTGGTAATTCCGGCATGCTATGTCGCACGGC
Source organism: Sphingomonadales bacterium (assembly GCA_016872175.1). Taxonomy (GTDB): domain Bacteria; phylum Bacteroidota; class Bacteroidia; order NS11-12g; family UBA955; genus RGEC01. Next base: position 7,942 of record VHBA01000001.1, read on the forward strand.
TTCAATGTCTGTTTCGGTTAGGGTAAGCGGTGGTAAGTCCGGTTCCGGAAAATAGCGGTAATCATTAACCAGTTCCTTCTTGCGCATACTGAAAGTAATGCCGTTAAGGCCATTAAATCCGCGTGTTTCACCTACCACGGAACCGCCATTATTCAGTAATTCGGTCTGTCTTTTAATCTCAAAATCAATGGCGCGTTTTACATTGCTGATGGAGTTCATGTTTTTCACTTCCACCTTGGTTCCAAATGCGGAGGTTCCTTTCGAACGAATAGAAATATTGGCATCGCAACGCAGGCTACCTTCTTCCATATTGCCGTCGCAAATTTCTAAATACCGCACCAGTCTGCGTATTTCCGTTACAAAGGCATAGGCCTCATCACCGGTACGGATATCAGGTTCAGTTACTACCTCTATGAGGGGCGTACCTGCACGGTTGTAATCTATCAGTGAGTCGGTCAGATCCTGGTCATGCATGCTTTTGCCGGTATCTTCCTCCATATGAATGCGGATAAGACGTACTTTTTTGGGTTCACCCTTTTTTGGCTTGATATTAACAAAACCGCCCGTACACAGTGGTGTGTCGAACTGGGTTATTTGATATCCTTTGGGCAAATCTGCGTAAAAATAATTCTTGCGCGCATAACGGTTTATCCGGGTGATGTCGCATTGCAAAGCCAGGCCCATTTTCATGGCCAGTTCTATGGCGTGTTTGTTGTGCCTGGGCAGGGTGCCCGGATGGGCAAGGCTTATAGGGCTCACCTGGGTATTCGGCATTTGTCCGTAAGAAGTGCTGTCTGCCGAAAAGGCTTTGCTGCCGGTAAGCAGCTGTATATGTATTTCCAATCCTATTACGGCTTCAAATTCAGTGCTCATTGCCCTATTTTATTGCGACACAAATATACGTGAGTGAATTGGTATTGATGGATTCACCCAAAAGAAAAGCCCCGTTTCCGGGGCTCATTGGAGCGAGAAACGAGACTCGAACTCGCGACCCTCACCTTGGCAAGGTGATGCTCTACCAACTGAGCTATTCTCGCTTTTACATTGCTCTTTCGATCAATGTGGGTGCAAAATTAATGAATCCGCAGGCTAAAATCAACCCGGATTAGTTAATTTTTTAAAAGCAGTCCTGTAAGCCGGATTCTGTATCCGAATTCGTTGCCGAAAAAGGACCCTTACCATTTATCTGGGACCTGCTTCACAACAGGCCTCAATCGACCTACCCTCCCTGCCATTACTGCCGAAGCAGTAAACCGGAGCGGGCAGCTCCTGATGCAGGGTTTATTTGGTCTTTCAACCCGCAAGGTTTATCCCAATCCCGTTTCACAACGAGATGAGTGGGCTCTTACCCCGCTTTTTCACCCTTATCTCGGCTAAGCCGAGACGGTATAGTTTCTGTGACACTCTCTGTCGCAACCCGGTTACCCAAGTTGCGCCTTCCTGTTAGGAAGTACGGCGCCCTGTGTTGCCCGGACTTTCCTCACCGGGTTTTCCCGGCGCGGTAAGGCAGACTGCTGCAGCAAAGTTAAGTCAGATTAAATAAAAAAGGTCTCATGTGAGGCCTTTTTGTGTAATGTCAATTATAATCAACGTTTTTGCTTTGTTTTCTTGTCGATACCACTGCTGGGGAGTTTGTTATATTTCTCCTTACTATTACCCACAGGTGATCCGATTCTAATCATGGCACAACGGAAACCTATGGTGCTGGTACTTTGCTTTTCATCAAGGAAACGGCGAGTACCGGGTGAGGCCCAATAGGTGCGGTCGTTCCAACTTGCGCCCTTGAATACACGGGCTTTGTTGTTTACCAAAGAGGTAGCACCGTATTCGTAAATCATTTCTCCGTTGTTGTAGTTGTCTTCATCTTTAAAGCCAATGTTATCAGCCTTGCGATAGTTACGGCGATTTACATTGTCTGACTCTGTTACATCGCGGAACTTAAGACGACCAAGGCTATCTTTTTCTTCGATTGCTCCGTACTGGTCCATTACAAGCGTCTTATAAACGTTACCACGGAAAGGCATGAAGGCATCCATGTCTTCCATAGATAGGGGACGATAAACATCCATAACCCATTCACTAACGTTGGCTGACATGTTATACAAACCATATGCATTAGGCCAGTAACTGTATACGGGTGTGGTTATAAAGCCTGCATCATTCAAAGGACCACCGGCCACACCACCAAAATCTCCTTTGCCGCGCATGGCATTCATGCGAATTTTTCCTCTGTCTGTCTCACTACCATCTTTGATTCTTATAGTATAGTCATCCCAAGAATATAGTCGCTTTTGATCAATGTTTTCGAATTGGGTATTTCCAATGTTTGCCTGTGCGGCGAATTCCCATTCAGCTTCTGTTGGCAGGCGATAGTCGGGAAGGAGTATGCCATCTTCCATGCTTACTTTGTAACGCTTGCGATCTTTTTTCTTAAGTTTACTGTAATCTTTAAGTGGTTTTTTGCCTTTCTTAAGAAAATCATACTGACCGGCAAGATACGTGCGGGTGTTAAAGTTGTTGTCGCCGGCAGCATCCTGGGCAATAGTGAATTTCATGATGCGTTCACGGTCAACGATATATTCGTTAACACGGTCGGTTCTCCATTTTGCAAAGTTTGTGGCCTGTTGCCAGTTTACCCCTACTACGGGATAATCTTTGTAGGCAGGGTGTCGGAAGTAGTAGTCTACAAATGGTTCATTGTAACCTAATTTACTTCTCCAGCAGTTGGTGTCGGGGAGTTCCTGGTTGTATACCTCAGGATAATCAACAAATGTGCGCATCAACCAGAAGATGTAGCCACGGTAATCAAGGTTGCTTACCTCAGTTTCATCCATGTAAAAAGAGTTTACTGTAATCGTTCTCTCCACATTGTTGTTGTCGTACCGCAGATCATTTTCGGTTGATCCCATGGTGAATGATCCACCCTCCACTAAAACAAGCCCGGGACCGGTCTCCTGACCTTTGTATTTGGGATTAGCAAACCCACCCCATTTTGGATTGTTGTACAACTGACCGGTTGTTCTGCTTTTGTCTTTAGACCCGCAGCTTGCAAACAATAATGGCATTGCAATTACCGCTAACCATTGAATTTTTACCCTGAAATTCATTTTCGTTTGTTTATGTTTTAACGCTTTTAGGCGAAAAATATTTCGCAAGTATATAAATATTTTTCCTATATCCCAAATAAAAATGGGCCGAAATTAATTTTCAGCCCATTTTTTATATGTAATTAATAACTTTTTAGAATTCAGGACACTTCAAAGGTCGGAAAGGTTTGGTTCCGGGTGGAACGCACCAGTCGATGGTTGCACTTACTTCATGGCTGGAAGGAATAGCACTTCTGCCATCACTCACAGTAAAGTCATAACTGTAACCGAATTTGAAACGATTTTTCCTGAAGCCGATTAGCATCATAATAGCATCGGAATTTTTATAATTTCCAAATGTCTGTCTAAACCACAAGCCACTTACCAAAGGACCTTTGTTGGCGTAGAAACCCACATTTAACTGTGTGAAATTTCGCTGCATCATAAATAAGGCATTGGGACTGAAAGTTGCAGCATCATCTTGTCTGAATCTTGACTTTGTTAGTGGTATTACGGCACCTGTATGAACAGTATATCTGCGAGGCAGTATTTCATTGGGGTTTTGATAGAAACTCCAGTTAGGTTCAATGATGTTATGTGCTGCAGCACCCAGATAGAATTTTGAAGAGTACATAATCCAACCAGCATTGAAATTGGGGTAGCCAATGTTTTGAGAAGGTACCTGTTCGGCCGTTGGATTTACAAAACCTTGTGTTGGCACAATCTGATCGGAGAACTTTAACCGATTAAAGTTGATACTTTTAAATGAATATGCTCCCTGTAAGCCAAAACGCATGAAGAGTTTGTTTCGGTTTAGTGGCAAAAGATAAGAATAGACACCGCTTATTGTGGTTGTGGTTAACAAGCCAGAACCCGCAACATCATGAAATACCATCGCACCCAATCCACCACCCACACTTGGGATATGTTGATCCCAGGAAGCTGCAAATGAGCGGAAAGTACCGGGCAGTCCGGGCCACTGGTTTCTGTAGTTAAGTGCTACACGGCCGGCTGCACCAAAATTACAAACCGCTGAACCGGCCAGCGCTGGATTGGTGTAAACCGGAGCTGCATAAAACTGGGTCAATTCCGGGTCTTGTGCCTTAATTGTGGCCACTGTAAGCAGGGAGGCGGCCATAAAGGAAAGTCGTAAAAATCCTTTTTGCATAGTTTCTGAATGGACAAATTTAGGAGATAAAACGTTTCATGCAATAAAATATTTTTTTTTGATGGTGGAAAAATGACACTAAGATGCTGTCTGTATAGCAATATTGTAAGATATTTGCCGTTAATGAGTGCGTTGTATAAGCGTATATTTCAAAAAGTTAACATTTTTTACCTGTTAGGTTGTGCAATTTTTTGCTCATCTCTTAACGCTCAGGGCATGAAATTCAGTGATGGGGAATGGATTAGAGTAAGAGTGGCTGCTGATGGAGTTTATAAGATAACCGGCGTCGATCTTAAAAATGCAGGTTTTAATCTCGCCGGTAAGAATCCGGTAAATCTGTCTGTATTCACACATCAAGGGGCCATGCTTCCGGAGCTTAGTCGTCGCGAATTCCATGGTACACGGGAAATTCCGATTTTTGTTGATGATGGTAACGATGGTATCTTTGGTGCTGATGATTATGTTTTATTTTTTGCATCTGCACCCCATACCTGGAATTATTCCTCCGGACAATGGCGTCACCAAACACATTTTTATGATGACTTTACCTACCTGTATGTTGGTTTTGGAAATGCTCCGGGCAAAAGAATAGGAAACAGCAATTACCAAGGTACGCCCGATGTAGTTGTAGATAAATCAGAATGGATGACTTTTTATGAAAAGGATCTTGAAAATCCAATTCACATGGGCAGAACGTGGCTGGGAGAAAAACTGGGAAATGAGAGCCTTAACCGAAACATAGATTTGCCGTTGCCCGCATCTTCAGATGACACCATCAGTGTAAGAATTTCTGTGGCCGGCGGTATGCAGGATGGTTCAGGGTCTGTTTCCTACAACATAAACAACCTTTCCGGCACCCTTTCTTATACACCCATCAATACAGAGTATGTAGCTTTTGATCTTCAGGAAAGATTTTTTCAGGTTTCCGTACCGGGCAAAAAGCTAACTACGCAGTTTTCCCTAAACAGACCCAATGCGAAAAGCAGTGGTTGGATAAATTTTATCGAGGTTACAGGTAAAATACCAATAAATACGTCACAGGGGCCAGTTGTTATCAGAAACAGAGATTTTAAAGACAACAACACCGCCGAGATCAGAATTTCAACAGACTTGCTAAGTAAACCACAATCTGTCTGGAACGTGAGCGATCCGTTTATGCCTGTGGCACTTGATATTGTTCAAGTAGGGAATTTTAAAAAGGTGTTGTCAGGGCCAGGGGTATCCAAAAAAATGTTCGTGGCATTCGAAACGTCAAATATCCCCAAACCTGAAATTTTGGGAGTAATAACCGGGTCGGATTTACTAAATAGCAGTCCCCCTGAAATGCTGATAATTACCCACAATAACTTTAGAGCAGCAGCAAACCGTCTGGCAGAAATTAGAAGAAAAAATCAGGGATATGCAGTTCAGGTGGTAGATGTTTCAGATATATATAAACAGTTTAGCACCTCACAACAAAATATAGTGGCCATTCGTGATTTTGTACGTTTGGTTTATTTAAATTCACTGAAGGCGGGTAAGCCACTCAAATATGTGCTTCTGATGGGCGCTGCAAGCTACGATATGAAAGACAGGGTTAAAGGGAATACCAATTTTATTCCAACCTATCAGTATGATGCCCATAATAAAGGTGTAACCTTCTGTCTTGATGATTTTTACGGCTACCTTGATTCACTGGCAGGAGATCCCGCAAGGGGTAAAAATCAAATGTGGGTATCGGTGGGCCGAATTCCTTGCAGAACAGCAGCCGAGGCGGAAGGAATGGTAAGCAAGCTTGAACGCTATGATTCACCCAATAGTTTGGGAGATTGGCGCACAAACATTACCTACGTTACAGATGATGTGGATATTTCATGGGAAACAGTATTTACGAGTGAAAGCGAGCGATATGCACAATACATTGATACTGTTCATCCTTACTTATCTGTAACCAAACTATTCTCTGATGCTTTTAAACAGGTTTCTACCGGCAATACTGAAAAATATCCCGATGTGAATGATGCTATTGACCGGACCATGAAAGATGGATGTCTGTTTATGAACTACCAGGGGCATGGCGGTCCGGCAGGCTGGGCACAGGAGGCTATTCTTGATGTTCCTATGATTAAAACCTGGAGCAACAGATGGAAAATGCCCGTAATGTTTACCGCAACCTGCGAGTTTAGTTTGTATGATGATCCCGGCGAACAAAGTGCAGGAGAACTCGCCTTGCTGAATCCCAATGGCGGACCGATTGCACTCATGTCAACAACCCGCCTTGTGTTCGTTTCGGGCAATATGGCCATTAATAATGATTTTTGGACAAATTACGGATTTCCGAAGCCGAATGAGCCCATACCCGCGCTGGGTGATGTTTTCAAAAGACTGAAAAACAGACAGGATATTACCTCTGAAGACAATAAGTTTGCCTTGCTTGGAGATCCGTCTATGCCCCTTGCATTTCCAAAACACCTAGTTGTGCTGGATTCCATAAACCATAAAACAGCTGCCGGCTATAATGATACGTTGAAAGCCTTTGGCGTAGTTGAAATAAAAGGACATATTGAAGAAAGGCTAAAAGGCAAGTTTAACGGATTTAACGGAAATTTATGGGTAAAGGTGCTCGATAAGCCCACCCTCAGAAAAACATTGGTTAATGATCAGCTGGGTGCCCCGATTTCCTATGAGGATCAGAGCAGCTACATATTCAAAGGTACTGTTTCTGTCCAGGATGGTGAGTTTAAAATTGTTTTTGCTACACCGAAAGACATTGCCTATCAGGTGGATCTTGGTAAAATATTATTGTATGCACACAATGGTGAAACCGATGCAGCAGGTGGATTTAATGTGATGATAGGAGGCAGTGAGCCCGATGTGAAGCCTGGAACAGATGGACCCATGGTTAGGGTTTTTATGAATGATACCACTTTTGTATCGGGCGGTCAGGTTCAATCTGAAACTGAATTGTTGGTAAAAGTGTCTGATACAGATGGGTTAAATGCCACAGGTGCGGGTATTGGCAGGGATATGCTGGCTGTAATAGATAAAGGTACGCCCAATGAGAAATCTTATTTGCTCAATGAGTTTTTTAGTTATGACCTCAATTCTTACCGTTCCGGCAGTATACGTATGCCACTAACAAATCTTTCACCCGGCAAACATACAGTGCTGGTGAAAGTGTGGGATATTTTTAACAACTCAGGTCAGGGGTCTACAGAATTCACCGTGGGAGAGGGTAGCCTGGAAGTATTTGATCATTCGGCTTTCCCCAATCCATTTTCAAAGAGTGTGGCATTGCGTTTTACGCATAATATGCCGGGCAAGGATTTAACAGCGGATGTGACTGTAATAGACATGACCGGCAAAACTTTGCACAGATACCAAATGGGAATATCTGCTGCAGCAGCCACAGAGGTAAGGCTTAACTGGAATGGGCATAGTGCCCCAGAGCCGCAACTGCGTTCATCAGAATTGCCTTCAGGAATTTATCAATACAGGGTAAACCTGAAATCTGGAGAAGCCTCCACATCATTTTCAGGCAAAATGATAAAAATAGTACCTTAGTCTTACAATAAAAACACCAAAATTGCTTTATAGCGAGATTCCTGCCATGATTTCAAAATCAAAACAAACAATTCAGAAACAAAACCCTATTTTTGCCAAACTTCCTTTTATGAAGAAAGTCTCACTTTTCATTTTGATTGGTACATGGGTTTCTGTTTCCATGGCGCAGATTAGCAAGAGCCAGCTATCCGGACAGATGAACACTGTTACAACCATGGTTCCCTTTCTTACCATCACACCAGATAGCCGCTCGGCAGGTCTGGGGGATGCAGGTGTTGCCCTATTCAGTCCGGATGCCAACAGTGTTTCTTGGAACATGAGTAACCTGGTGAATGCTGATAAAAAATCAGGTTTTTCGCTTTCATATGCTCCATGGCTCAGACAGCTGGTGTCGGATGTGGGATTTAGTTATTTGTCTGGCTACTCCAAATCCAAATCAGGTAACTCTGTTATTGGTGGTGCCATTCGCTATTTTTCCTTGGGTAATATCAATTTTACTGATTTTGAAGGTAATCCCATTGGTAACTTCAATCCCAATGAATTCAGCCTGGAAGGCGGATATGGTACGCGTTTCAGTAAAAAATTCAGCATGGGTGTTAACCTAAGGTTCATCTACTCAAATATTGCAGGTAACCGTGTTATCAATGGCGCCAATACCAAGGCAGGCGTATCGGGCGCTGGCGATGTGAATCTTTTGTACAAAACAAAGATTAAGATGCAAGGCGGTAAAAACTCTGATTTTAATTTTGGAGTAAACATCCAGAACATTGGTGCTAAAATGACTTACACTACGCGTGAGCAAAGGGATTTTATTCCTACCAACCTAAAATTGGGCGCTGGCTGGAAATATGAAATTGACCAGTATAACAAAGTAGGTGTATATGCCGATGTAAATAAATTATTGGTTCCAACACGTCCTTTTTACCTCGTAGCAGCTGATGGCAGTGACTCTGTTATTGGTGGTGTGAGACAATTTATTGGTAATGATCCCAATGTAAGCGTAACACAAGGTATGGTTCAGAGCTTTTATGACGCACCTGGTGGAATGAGTGAAGAACTTAATGAATGGACTGGGTCATTTGGAACCGAATATTGGTACGACAATAAATTTGCTGCCAGGGTAGGTGCGTTTTATGAAAATAAAAACAAAGGCGGAAGACAATATGCCACATTTGGTCTGGGCTTGAAATATCAGAAAGTTTCCATTGATCTGGCTATGCTGGTTCCTTTTGCCCGCAGGCACCCACTGCAAAATCAGCTGCGTTTCTCGCTGCTGTTTGATATGGGAGCATTCTCGGATAAAGAGTAATTTTAGAATATTAAAGATTACAAAGCCCCGAAAAATTCGGGGCTTTTTATTTGTGTAATATGCTGAACAAAGCAAATAAATTTCTATTTTAGCCGAATAATAAAAACCCCATGAATACAAATACTTCACAAGGCCATCCCAAAGGTTTGTACCTGCTGTTCTTTACCGAAATGTGGGAACGTTTCAGCTACTATGGCATGCGAGCTATTTTTATGCTGTTTATGATTAAGGCACTGCTGTTATCTGAAAAAGATTCTTCCAATATTTATGGAAGCTACACAGGGCTTGTTTATCTCACACCTTTGCTCGGTGGTTACCTCAGTGACCGGTTTTTAGGCAACAGGCGCAGTATTGAGATTGGTGGAATTATGATGGCCTTGGGGCAGTTCATACTCTTTTTCAGTGCCAGCACAACGGGTAGTTTAGCAGTAACCCTGATGTGGGCCGGCCTTACACTGCTTATCATTGGCAACGGCTTCTTCAAACCCAATATTTCAACCATGGTTGGAAATTTGTATCCTGAAGGCGATAGAAGAGTTGATTCTGCATTTACTATTTTTTACATGGGTATCAATCTCGGAGCATTCTTCTCGCCTCTGGTTTGCGGGTCACTGGCTGAAAAGGTTGATTTTAAATGGGGTTTCCTCGCCGCTGGTATCGGAATGGTAATTAGTCTGGTGAGTTTTTGGTTATATAAAGGAAAACTACTGATTGGTCATGATGGTAAAGATCTGGGAATGCCTGTAAAAAAGCTGGATTTAATGAGTATTATCACAATTATTGGCTCCACATGCATAATCTTTTTAATGCTCAACTTGAAATCTATCATTAATACAGAAGCTGATATCATTGGCTATTTCATCTTCGGTGCATTGATTATAATGCCACTGATAATTATGACTGATAAATCGCTTAGCAGCGTGGAGCGCAGCCGTATTGGTGTAATTTTCATACTGTGTTTCTTTGTAATCTTCTTTTGGATGTCTTTTGAGCAGGCCGGTGCATCACTTACCCTTTTTGCCGACAAGCAAACCGACAGAATAGTGGGAACCTGGGAAATGCCTGCATCGTGGTTTCAAAGTATAAACCCGCTGGGTATAATTATTCTGGCTCCATTGTTTAGTATTTTGTGGGGTACCATGCACAAAAGAAACATGGAACCTTCTTCACCCATGAAAATGGCCTGGGGTTTGGCATTGCTTACGTTGGGTTATGTTGTGATTGCTATAGCCGTAAATGGCGTTGACAGCTCTGTGAAAGTAAGCATGTGGTGGCTGATTGCGCTTTATATTCTACATACCATGGGCGAATTGTGTTTGTCGCCAATTGGTTTGTCAATGGTGAGCAAATTATCTCCTGCCAGATTTTCTTCACTACTTATGGGTACCTGGTTTTTGGCTAATGCCTGCGCAAACAAACTTGCAGGAACATTGAGTTCACTTATTCCTCCAGGAGCCGGCGAAAAAGCTGCTGAAGCCGGTGCAGAAATCCCGAGTATTGCAGGATTTCAGATCAATAATTTGTATGACTTCTTTATGGTTTTCATTGTGCTGAGTGGTGTGGCAGCTGTTATTCTCTTCCTGATGAGTAACTTCCTGAAGAAACGCATGCACGGAATCAATTAAAAGTCCTGATTTTATTACAAAAAGCCGGTATAGCCCGGCTTTTTTTATGCACTAAAGCTTAATATTGCGTTTAATCCTTATGTTCAAAAAACATCCTGCTGCTTTGCCGTTTCTCTTTTTCTCCGAAATGTGGGAGAGATTTGGCTATTACCTCATGATTGGTATTTTTACATTGTATCTAAAAGACGTAAAAGATGGATTTCAGATGAATGAAAAAGATGCCAGCAACCTGTATGGAACCTTTATTGCCTTGGTGTTTTTTACTCCGTTTCTGGGGGGATTAATAGCCGACAGATTGCTGGGCTACCGAAAATCTATCATCGTAGGTGGATTACTTATGGGTGTTGGTTATTGTTTGATGGGCATTCACTCAATACCGGCATTGTATTTCTCCATGGCGCTGGTGATTATCGGCAATGGCTTCTTTAAACCCAATATTTCCACATTGCTAGGGAATGTGTATTCAACCCCTGAAAACCAACACCAAAAAGATGAAGGCTACAATATATTTTACATGGGGATCAACATTGGTGCATTTATCTGTAATTTTTTTGGTGCTGCACTCTATACAACCATTGGCTGGAGTGCTGCATTCGCGGCTGCCGGAGTGGGAATGTTTATTGGTGTTATTGTATTTATAGCCGGTACCCGACATTACAAGCAATTTGATGTGCGCGTTGAACCAAGACCCGGTGATATGAGTATTGGGAAAATTATGGCAATTGTGCTTTTGCCATCTGTATTATGTGGTTTTTTGGGCTGGTTTATCCCCGGAAAAATATTTGACAGCGATAGCACAGATGCGTTCATTTTCGCTTGTGTTCCGGTGGTTGTGTACTATGCGTCATTGTACTTCAAATCGCACGAAGATGAAAAGAAACCTATGGGCGTAATGCTTACAATCTTTGCCGTAGTTGTATTGTTTTGGGCGGTTTTCAAGCAAAACGGAACGGCCCTAAATACATGGGCAGACAATTATACCGACAGAAGTGTTTCAGGAACAAGCCAGACGGTGTTTAACCAGCTTAAGTTAACAAAGAAGCTTACCTATGCGAAAGATTCTGTGCCCAAAATCGATTCTATGTATAGAAAAACCAAGGATACAAATGGGAAACTTGTGATGACCTATGATTATCCTAATTACTTCCAAAATGAAAAAGTAAAACCTGCAGAGAAAGCGGATGTGTTTGTTTGGAGTACGAACATTAGTCAGTCATTCAACCCGTTTTGGGTAATTCTGCTTACTCCGGTTGTGGTATCTTTCTTCTTGTTGTTGCGAAGAAAAGGGAAGGAGCCGGCCATTCCTACCAAAATAGCCTTGGGATTGCTCGTATCTGCTTTGTCTGTTTTGGTAATGGTAGCAGCTGTAAAAAGCGGTAACAATGGTGCTGAAAAAGTGAGTTTTTGGTGGTTAATGGGCACATATGGAGTTATTACGATTGGTGAATTATTCCTGAGTCCAATGGGGCTATCACTGGTTTCAAAACTCAGTCCGCAACGATTTACCTCGCTGATGATGGGCGGCTGGTTTCTGGCTACCTCCATCGGCAACAAACTCAGTGGAGTACTTGCCAGTCAGTGGGATACATACACGGATAAGGCATCCTATTTCTGGGTGAATTTTTTCCTATTACTTGGTGCTGCTCTGCTATTATTTGCGATGCTGAAAAAACTGAACAGCGCTATTAAAAACTAATATGAACGATAACGACAAACAACTCGAAGCCATACGCAACTTCTCCGGTGCGTATCCTAAACAGATCTGGAGTCTGTTTTTCAGCGAAATGTGGGAGCGATTTTGCTTTTATGGCATGCGGGGTATGCTCACCTTTTTCATGGTTTACCAGATGTCTATGGACAAGGAAGTGGCCAATCTTCAGTACGGAGCTACCCAGGCTTGGGTTTACGCTTTCACATTAATTGGCGGTTTGTTTGCCGATAAAATTTTAGGTTTCAAAAAGTCTCTTTTCTGGGGCGGAATTTTAATGATAGTCGGTAGTATCATCCTAACGTTTGATCCCAAGGCATTTTTCTTTCAGGGAATTGCATTCCTGATTGTGGGTACAGGATTTTTTAAGCCTAATATTTCCTCTATGGTTGGCCAACTATATCGCAGCGACGACAATCGAAGAGATGCAGGTTTTTCACTTTTTTATTCAGGTATCAATATAGGAGCCTTTTTCGGGGGCATTTTAATGATTGGTGTGGGCAAGGGTGAAATTTTAAGCAGTTTAATCCCTGAACACCTGCGCTGGAATGTGGCTTTCGGACTGGTGGCCATTGCAATGTTTATAAGTCTGGTAGTTTTTTCATTTGCCCGCAGAACACTTGGTTCCATTGGAAATACTCCCATTAACGAAGACAGTGAACCCGAAAAAAAATGGTATTCTTATGCAGTATATATTGGCGCGCTTGCTTGTATACCGGTCATTATTAAAATGGTATCAAACACGCAGTATACAGATTGGTTTATGTATTTCATAGGCCCTTTTAGTTTGCTGTATCTGGGATATGAGATGACCAAACTACAAAAAGCCGAAAATCTGAAATTACTAGCCGCGCTGGTTTTTATCGTATTTTCATCTTTTTTCTGGGCCATCTTCGAACAAGCCGGTGGTTCATTAAGCCTTTATGCTGCAGAGCATCTGGACAGAGGTTCGTTGAATGTAGATCCAAATATTGTTAATAATTCTGCCAATTCCATGTTTGTGATTGCCCTGGCTCCATTGGTGGGTTTGCTTTGGATTTGGATGCACAAAAGGAAAATAGAGCCAAACAGCGTGGTGAAATTTGGACTGGGTTTTCTATTGCTTGGAATTGCGTTTTATATTTTTGCTGTAAACAGAATGTTTGCAAGTAGTGGAATCGCATCTGGAGACATATTTATGCTTGGATATCTGGTTGTAACCTTGGGTGAGATTGTACTTTCCCCGATAGGTTTGTCATTAATGACGAAGCTTGCTACCACACGTTTAAAAGGTTTTATGATGGGGATGTGGTTTTTGGCAAGTGCATACGGCCAATACATAGCAGGTTTATTCGGTGCAGGTATTTCGCCCGATGATAATGCAAGCCCAATTCAAAAACTTGAAATATATTCAGCAGGTTATCAGCAGTTTGCTTTGTATGCTGTAATTGCAGGAATTCTGATAATAGCCATTTCACCATGGGTAAAGAAACTGATGGGAGAAGTGAAATAATTAACTGTATTCAGCAATCCTATCCTTAATTTTGTATCTAATTTATGTTTGATCAGGTTTCTTCAAGCCAAAAAAGCATCTGCGTTATTGGTCTTGGTTATGTGGGGCTTCCCATAGCCCTCGAGTTTGCCCGTAAATTCAGGGTTGTGGGCTTTGATATCAACCATGAGCGTATTGCGCTTATGCGGCAAGGTATTGACCCCAGTAAGGAAATAGAATCAAAAGAATTTGAAGGTCGAAACATTGTTTTCACCTCCAATGCTGATGATATAAAGGAATGCGGGGTGTACATCGTTGCAGTGCCCACACCCATCAATGAATCTAATGAACCTGAATTAAAGCCGCTCATCGGCGCAAGCACAGCGGTGGGTAAAGCCATCAGCAAGGGTGATTATGTGATTTATGAAAGCACTACCTATCCCGGCTGCACGGAAGAAGACTGTGTACCTGTGATTGAGCAGCTCAGTGGATTGAAGATGGGTGTTGATTTCAAGGTTGGATACTCTCCGGAACGCATCAATCCGGGTGATAAGGAACGCCCACTCACCAAAATTCTGAAAATTGTGAGCGGCAGCGATGAAGAGGCCTTGCAAAATGTTTCAAAACTGTACGCCAGTATTATCACAGCCGGTGTTTACGAAGCGGCATCTATCAAAGTAGCCGAAGCGGCAAAAATCATAGAAAACACCCAGCGCGATGTTAATATTTCTCTGATGAATGAACTTTCCATGATTTTTAATAAAATCGGTATCAGTACCCATGATGTGATTGATGCAGCGGCTACCAAGTGGAATTTCCACCGCTATCAGCCGGGGCTGGTTGGCGGACATTGCATAGGTGTAGATCCCTACTATTTATTGCACAAAGCAGAGGTAATGGGATTGCATCCGCGCGTAATAGCCGCAGGACGCTTTACCAATGACAACATGCCTGCCCACATCGCACAAAAAGCAATAAAAAAACTCAATGTGCGTGGCAAAGTGGTAAAGGATTGCCGTATTCTTATTATGGGTGCTACATTTAAAGAAAATGTGGCCGATATCCGCAACAGTAAAATTGTGGATGTTGTAAACGAACTGATATCCTATTCCGTGAACGTAGATGTGGTAGATCCATACGCAAGTTCTGAAGAACTGAAGCATGAATACAGATTCGGACTGGCTTCAGAACCTTGCGGTAAATACGATGGTATTATACTGGCTGTTTCACATGACCAGTATAAAGATCTTCCCGCATCCTGGTTTGATCAGCATGCAACAGCAGATGGTTTCTTTTTCGATATAAAAGCGTTGTTCAGAAAACCTGAAAGCCGCCCGGCACTAGACTATTGGAGTTTATAACACTTCGGCCACCACAAACGTACTGCCGCCAATATAGACTGTGTCATGCTTTTCAGCATTGTTTTTTGCCGCTTTAAGCGCAAACTGAACACTGTCAAAAATATTTCCTTTTAGTCCGTGATTTTTAGCCTCGTTAGCAAGTATATGGGCGTCAAGTCCCCTGAAAATATTGGGTTTACAGAAATAGTACTCAGCGGAGGAGGGTAGAAGTGATATGATTTTGGTTAAATCTTTCTCTTTTACAACGCCCAAAACTATGTGGAGCTTGCCTTTTAAAATCTTTTCCAGCTGTGCCATGGTATGTTTCAACCCATCGGGGTTGTGTGCCGTATCAGCAATTATTTGCGGTTCTACTTGTAACACTTCCCAGCGACCTTTCAGGCCTGTTAAGGATTTCACTTCCTGTAAAGCCTCCAAAACAAGGTGTTCTGAAAAGTGGTATCCCTGCAATTCAAGTGCTGTTATGGCAGCTTTTACCGTCCCCAGGTTTTTTTTCTGATATTCTCCCTTGAGAGCGCATTTTTCAATCCATCGGGCAGGTGGCGTAACGCCTAAAGTCATAACGGCGGAATTTTCTGAAGCATATTTTTCAAAAACAGGTAAGGTTTCAGGTAATACTTCTCCAACCACCACAGGTATATTGTTTTTAATAATACCGGCCTTTTCTGCAGCAATTTTGGGTAAAGTGTCTCCCAAAAACTCCATGTGATCCCAACCAATATTGGTAATTACGCTTAGTTCAGGAGTAATTATATTGGTGCTATCCAGCCTGCCACCCATGCCCACTTCAATTATGGCAATATCTACCTCAGATTTTTTAAAATAATCAAAAGACATACCTACCGTCAATTCAAAAAAAGACGGCGATATTTTATCGATTAGTGGCTTCATCGATTCCGTGAATTCAACCACAAAATCTTTTGGAATCATCTGTCCGTTTACCCGAATGCGCTCCCGGAAATCTACTAGGTGAGGGGAAGTGTAAAGTCCTGTTTTATAGCCCTGTTTGGTAAAAATGGCAGCCAGCATGGAACTTACAGAACCTTTACCGTTTGTTCCGCCCACATGAATACATTTAAAGTTGTTCTGAGGATTTTCCAGCGCATCGCATAATGCGATAGTATTGTCAAGATTTGCTTTGTAGGCAGCAGCACCAATATGTTGAAAAACAGGCAATCTGGAATAAAGAAATTCCAGGGTTTCCTCATATGTTGGCATACTGTTAAAGACTGGGTCTTATGGTAACAGAAACTTTTCCTGTCTCGGGGCAAGTTTCACCTGTTTTTTTGAAAGTTGATCTAGACAACACATTGGTAAAAACAGCCTTGGCATCACTGCCAGTATAGTTGGTGCCTGCCGCTTCACCCCCCAGAATTTTGAAATTTCCATAACAGTCAACTTTTACTTCAAACACAATGGTGCCTGTGCCCTGTGCGTCCACTTGTTCTACATCAGACAACAGCTTAAAATTGGTAAATTTTGCACTGATAAGGCCTTTACCTCTATTTCCTGGGTTGTTGCCGGTATTATCACCTTTAACTCTACCGGTATTTTTACCCCCTCCACTACCGGTTTTACCTTTACCGTCTTTCCATCCGTTTGGCGTGCCATCCTGAGATCCACCGGTTCTTTTACCTGTAGGTAATCTTTTGGCCAGATTTGGATCGAGCTGATCTCCCCTTTTCGGGGGATCAATAGGAGGAAGATTCATGTTGTCCTCACCTTCATTGGTGATGTTTTTGCCTTCACCTCCATTCTGCGTTGGGTTTCCGCCTGATTGCCCTCCGTTGTCTCCTTGGGCAGGAGGTGTTTGAGAGGGTCCCCCGTCAGTGGGATTACCAAAACCACCATCAACTACCCCCATATCCAATTCCAGCACACCCTCCTTAACTTCAAAGGGAGGATTGGGCATGCTTATACGCATAAACCAAAGTAAACCAATAAGTATGGCAGAAACTATCAATGACAGTGCAGCACTTTTGGCTTTTTCGCCCGGAGTGCTGTCTAATTTTTCTTCAACCAGATAATGAGCCATATTTATTCGAATGCGAGTTGGGCATCAAGCAAACCTGCATGATAACCAGCGCTTATGGGTATAGACTCTAAAAAAACACTGGCTGTTTTTTCATTTTCAAATCTTCCAATAATTACCTTAACAAGAGAGCTGCCTTTTTTCTGCCCTATTACCGCAGGAATTCCGGATTTTTTCCAAGTATTACATTCGATTACTGCAAGGTTGTGACTCATATAAGATCCACCACATACGAAAATATGTCCTTGACCGCTTTTAATCTGTTCCATCCCCATATTCATTCCTTCTTCAGTTAAAAGGGAAACGAAAGGAACAGCTTTTTTATTGGCTGAAGTTGTAATTTCTTCCTTTTCAGTCACAGTAGGAGCTGAGGGTATGGACGATGCCAGTTGCACATGTTGTTTTTTATGGCTGAATTTTCCGAAGTATACAGCCGCTGCCGATAAACCTAATATGCAAACGGATGCCGCAATTTTCCAAATAAAGCCATATGATTTCTGACGGGTGATTTTAAGTTCAACGACTTCAGCTTCCTGAATTTCTTCAGCAGTATTAGGAATGGCTTTTTCCCGGACGACTTCACTTTTATTCGTCAATTCAACACGTGTGTGTATTGAACCGGCCCCGATATGGTCCTTGAAAATAATAGGAGCCAGACCAAAGGCGTGTTTGCTTAGGTTTAGGGGAGTAACAGGTAGAAATAGATATTTTCCATCATTGTGCAAGAAGAAATTTCCAAGCTTACCCAATGCCAGGCTTCTGTTAGATTTTAATTTTAAGGTTATGGTATCAACCAAAGTTTGAATGGCTTGATTTGCTGTTGTGTAATCACAGCCGTGGTTATATCGCCAGTGTGTGAGCAGCAAGCCATCGTCTGAAGTAATGGCAGGGTTGAAAAAAAGTGTTTGCCCGGAAGGCTTAATTTCGCCGGTGAAAGGATTTGCTGATGCCGGATAAGAGCGCAACAGAAATGCACCTAAATTAGGAATGATTACACATTCATGGGTGCTAAGCAATTCTGTAAGGGCTGTTTCTAATTTTTGCAAATCGGTCATACGTACAAAATTAAAGGGCTTTTGTCACAAATCAAAATCCGGCTGAAACGCCTCCCATTATAGTGAGACCAAAATTATTGTATCCATACCATTGCTGGTATTTTTGGGCTAGCAGGTTACTGCCTTGAACCCATATTCTTAACAAGTTTTTAACCTTATAATCTACTCGAAGATTCATGTCAATGAAGCCCTTCATTTCGAGTTGTTGCCCTGTATACTGAATTGTATTATACCTGCGGCTCATACCGTCTAATCCCAATTGGGTAACCAGGTTTTTATTAACATAGTATTGACCGGAAAGCGCATAGGTAAAGTTGGGCAAATGCCAGGCCTGCAACTGGTCATTGGTTGTATAATTGTTAAATTTACAATTGGCCCCCACACGAAGTTTTTCTCCCACTGAAAAACGTAAATCAGCGGCAAAGTAGAGATTGTTAATATTGTCATATACAATCTGAAGGCTATTGATACTGTCATTATTCGTAACCACAAGCGGCATTTTAGAAGTAGTATTATTCCCAAATTCAACCATAAATTGTGAATTATTGGTAATGCTACCCTTTAAACCGGCGTAAACCCGCAGTTGGTCGTAGGAGTTGGTAACCTGAATGCTGTCATAGGTAAAAGGAACCATTTCAAAATACCTTCTGATGGAGTTTTTTCTGAGACCACCGTCAACACCACCATACATTTTCATCTTAAGACCTTCCAGTTTCTTTTCTGCCATTATCACTGGGTTTAAGTAAAACAACGGTGATGAAGAGTCAGTAAAAACCCATGTCATATTCAAGCCGCCGGTAAAGTCAACGTCTGTTTCTTTGATTTTCATCGTGATTCGCGGTGTCGCATCCACAAAATATTGTTGTCTGGTGCTGAAGTTCTGCCTGAACTGCAGGCTGGTAAGTTCTACCCATCCTGAAGAGCCAATGGATTTAACGCCGGCATCCCAGCCTATTTTTCCTGCAAATTCAGTTTCACTCTGATTCAGGTTGTTATAAAAATTATTAAACTTAAAACCTGCGCCAATTCCGGGTTTTTTACCATCCCGTTTCATATCATACAATACATTGAAACCCAGGTTTTGTCCTGTCTTTTTAATTAGAGCTGCATCTTTTTCATAGAAAGTATCTTTGGCAAAAAAACGATTCATATCCCTGCTGTAATTGAGTCTTACATCCATGCTGCTTCGCTTGTAAAAACGAGAGCCACCAAGATAGGCCCGGTTTGTACTGAAATCCTGGTATGTTTTTTCAGCATCTGCGCTGAGGTGCTGAAATGATGCATTGTACGCCCACTTATCAGCAGCGCGGCTGCCTACGAACAGCTCCATAAGTTTGTGGCTGTAGTTGCCTCCTCCCATGCGTGCATAATTTGGGTTATAAATAGTGTCCAGGCCGGGTTCAAAATGCTTAACAGGAGGCATTATGCGGGCAATTTTCCTGGTGTTCCATTTGAAATCCTGTGGCATGTAGTTTATATCAAAGGGATATTTACCTGCCTTCGGAACCGTGGGATCTATAAGTAGCTTATTGGCAGATAACAACCTTGGCTTAAACGCTGTGGAAACAGTTGTGCCATCGTCAAAGCCAGAGGTGTTCTGTGCTTGCAGCGTAATTAGAAATACACCTGACAACGCGGTTAATACTTGTTTATACATACAATGATAGGCAAATATAGAATGTTGATGAATGCGGTTTTTGGGTTAGTTATAGACACTATGTGGTTAGAAGTGGGCTTTTTACATGATAGGTGACTATTTTTGAAAACAATATTTAACAGTTAAACGATTCTCCGATTGGTTTATTGTCTTTGTTACAGTACTATGTAAGGCCTGAAATAATTGTATTGCTATTGTATTTACTATTTCTATTTCTTATCTTTGCAGCCCTTTTTGAGGAAAAACTATAAAACTAAGTTATGTACGCCATTGTAGAAATAGCCGGAAGACAGTACAGGGTAGAAGAAAACAAATACCTGATTGTAAACCGCATCACCGCCAAAGAGGGTGATAATTTAACCTTTGACAAGGTGCTGATGATCAGCGACAAAGGGAAAGCCAAAGTAGGAGAGCCCACCATCAAAGGTGCTGTGGTTTCTGCTACTGTTGAAAAACATGGTCGCGGCGAGAAAGTGGTAGTTTTCAAAAAGAAACGCCGCAAAGGTTATACCGTGCGCAACGGGCACCGTCAGGATTTGACCCGTATCAAAATCACAAGCATTAAAACCAAGGCTGAAAAGGCAGCAACAACCGAAGAAAATTAATCATCATGGCACATAAAAAAGGTGTAGGTAGTAGTAAAAACGGACGCGAATCGCACAGCAAACGTCTGGGTGTTAAAATATTTGGCGGACAGGTAGTTAAAGCAGGCAACATTATCGTTCGCCAGCGTGGCACCAAACATCACCCCGATGTGAACGTAGGTATCGGTAAAGACCATACGCTTTTTGCTTTGGCAGATGGCGTGGTGCAGTTCCGTAAAACCCGCGAGGGTCGCAGCAAAGTGTCCGTAGTTCAGGCCCAAGCCTAACAAATCAAAACATTCAATGAAAAGGGACATCCAATGGTGTCCCTTTTTTTATTACACGATTAATCTTCCTAACTTTGCCAACATGTCGGAAAAAAACAGCAAAACATCCAAAGAGTCCTACACCATTATGAATGAAATCGTTTTGCCTAATGATACCAACACATTAGGGAATTTGATGGGAGGACGATTGTTGCACTGGATGGATATATGTGCCGCCATATCCGCACAGAAACACAGCAATAACATTGTGGTTACTGCATCTGTTGACAGTGTTTCATTTAAAGAGAGCATCCGCTTGGGCGATGTGGTGACCCTGGAGGCATGGGTTACCCGCGCTTTCAATACTTCTATGGAAGTATATATTGAGGTGTTTGCCCAAAATATTCCCAAAGGTGAAAAAATACGCTGCAACGAGGCGTATTATACTTTTGTAGCGCTCGATAGCCGCAATAAACCGGCGCCTGTACCTGAGTTAAAACCGGAAACAGAGGATGAGCAAAAAAAGTATGAAGGTGCGCTAAGAAGAAGGCAGGTAAGGCTCATTTTGGCAGGTAAAATGAAGCCTGAAGAAGCCCAGGAGTTGAAAAACCTGTTTGTATAAGTCTTAATTTCTTAACTACACTGATTTACGGCACCCGCATGTCGAAGCAGGTCATAATTATTTTTTTACAGCGAATTCAATTTTGTAGCCCCAATAAAAATGGCTATGAAAAAGAAAAGGGCTGCGATTGAAAGTTACCGGTCTTTCCGGGGCACAAAATATTGAAGTTAAAATCAACAATATGACGGGCGCAGAAGTCAACAGACAGATTTTCAGTGCACAAGACAACAATGATTGGATGGAGTTACGGGATATTCCTCAGGGTTTTTATACACTTACTGTATCCAGCAGTGAAAACAGGTGGGTTCGAAAAGTGATGGTGAAATAACAGGTTATTTCATCAAGCCGATTTCCCGCAGTCGTTCATGCAGAAACTCAATGGCAGTGCAGTCTTCGTACTTTTTGGGATTGTCTTCACTTGTGCAGCTTTCCAGACAAGCCAGTGATACATCGGGGCGGGGATGCATGAAAAAAGGTATGGAATAGCGGGGAAGGTGCCATTGCTCACGTGGGGGATTCACCACCCTGTGGGTTGTGCTGCGCAACCTGTCGTTGGTCAAACGTTGCAACATATCTCCAACATTTATGATGATGTGATCTTCCACCTCGGTTACACCAACATATACACCCTGTCTGCTCAATACCTCGAGCCCATCCGCGCTTGCGCCTACCAGAAGTGTAATGAGATTAATATCTTCATGTTCGCCTGCCCTAATAGAGCCATTGGGTTCGGCATTGATGGGCGGATAATGAATGGGGCGTAAAATACTGTTTCCATTGTGCACTTTATCATCAAAATAGTTTTCAGGCTGATTCAGGTATAGGGCAATGGCTCTGAGCATTTGTATACCAGTGGATTCAAGCGCACGGTAAATATCCTTGCCAACCTTGTTGAATGCAGGAATTTCATTCACATATTTATTGGATAGATAAAAATCTTTAAGCGAATCGCCATCTTCTACCCATTGTCCAAAATGCCAGAATTCCTTTAAATCTCCGGCGTTTGAATTTTTTGCATGCTCCTTGCCAAATCCGGTATAACCGCGTTGTCCGCCGCCATCTGTGTCATCATATTGTAGTTTGGTTTCAACCGGCAATTCAAAGAATGCCCGTACCTGATTGTAAAGTTCCTTTAGCAGATTGCCATCAACACCGTGGTTTCTGATGGCCACAAAACCAATGTCTTCATAGGCTTTTCCAAGTGATGAAACAAATTGCATTTTTTGGGCTTCGGTGCCCTGTGTAAAGTCGGCCAAATCAAGTTTGGGAACAGCAGATAGATATTGTGTAGTCAATGTAAAGAGGGTTTTAGAGGTCAATTTCAAGGAGCGCAAGTAATGCTATGAAAATACTGATTAGTCCTAAAATGCCATAACGGAAACCGCCAAACATAGATAGTGTCAACAGAAAGCAAAGGAAGCAAATCCAGAATAAGTTATCGGTTTCTCTTTTTATAAGATAATAGGCAATGGGAGGAATTGCAAAGCACAAAATCAAATAGAAAAACCAACGCAGACTGCCAGCATCGGGATTGTCTTTCCCGTTATTATTGGTTTGGTTGTTGTTAGAAATTTTGTTTGGTTGATTTTTACTAAATGATTTGGTCAAAAGTTGTTTAGAAGAGTACTTTAAGAATTTAGCGGAATTTTTATGCTCTGTAATAGCATGTGTCGAAGCTTTTTCTGACTGTGAAATTTCCTTAGCGTAAACAGGGAATAGAAAGGGTTTATCTTCTTTGATATTTTGCAGTTTAACAACTTCAACTGTTTTAAAATCGTTTTGTTTTTTTTGTTGTGAAGGTTTTATTGCTGTTGTACCAAACATAGCATTGCCTTCCATGCCACGTTCAGATATTTTCACAGTGCTGCAGGCGGTTGCGGATAGCAAAACAGCAACCGATAGCAAATAATATAGTCGACGCATAACAGATTATATGTGCAAACCTAACCAAAAAATGGTTTTTAGAAAAAGACTCAAGTCGTCTTTTTGAAAAAAAGTTCTAAACTGCCTCGGTATGGCTGTCATGAGAATGCTCACTGATTATAGCCAGTGTGGTGGGGTGGGGCTCTTCTTGAATGGTGTTTAACAGTTGTTTAGACTGCAATACCGATTGATAGAAGTTCCTCAATTCGGGGTCACCGGCCATGGCATTTTCAGCCATTTTGCGTTCATCAGCACTAAGTTCTCCGTAGGCCAGTAAAATCAATAGTTCCTGAGTAGTATTTTGTGTCATAGGCTTGATTATGCAGCTATAACGCAAAATACCTGACAATTATTTTATTTCAACCACAGATTTTTGCATCATTTTTCTCAGATTAATGAGGGCATAATGCATCCTGCCAATACAGGTATTGATATTGTTGCCGGTCATTTCGGCTATTTCCTTGAAACTGAGATCTGCATAATGCCTCAGAACCAGCACTTCTTTCTGTTCGGCAGGCAGCTGGTTGATAAAATTGTGCAAAGAGGCATGCTCCTCACGCTCGATAATAATCTGTTCACGGCTTTCCTCCTTTATGTCTAGAAAAGAAAAAATATCATTTCCTTCGCTATCGGTAACAATGCCAGGCATACGTCCTTTCTGGCGGATAAAGTCTATGCTGAGGTTGCGTGCTATGCGCAGCGCCCAGGGTAAAAATTTGTCTTCGTCTCTGTATTTACCGGATTTTAAACACTGAATAACCTTGATGAAGGTTTCCTGAAAGATGTCTTCGGCCAGGTAACGGTCATTTACCAACAGGTAAATACTGGTAAAAATGCGTGATTTGTGCCTTTTGATAAGGGTTTCTAACGCTGATTCATTGCCTTCAAGATAAACTTTTAACAACGCGCCGTCTGAAATAATGGGTTTTTGCATGGCTTCCTCCTTTTGTGTTTAATGTTAGACTTAATAAAACGGTTTAAGGAGTACGGCTTGCTTACTATAGGCGTTGTTTATTTAGAGGTTACAATATGCAAGTTCTAACAAAAAAATGACAAATGCAAATTTTTCTTTAAAATTATTTATTTTTTTTCCCGTTGATGTAATCGCGGGATGACATGGATGCTTTTCCTGCAGGCTGAATAGTCAACAACTCAAGATATCCATCCTTACACCTATATATTAGGTGATTCTCCACTATTGACAGGTTTTCATTCAATGGTTTACTCAGATTTGTAACAGGTTGAGCTTTGAAAATCTTAATCGGGCCTTCTGCAGTTTCTATCCATGCGGCGGGGTAAGGGCTTAACCCCCTGATTTTGTTATGATTTTGTAAAACACTGTCATCAGCAGACAGTTGGCAGAATTCTCTAAAAATCTTTGGCGCCGGTTTTTCATGGCCGGTTAGTACCTGAGGACGGCTTTGCAAATTCCCGGATTCTACCATATCTACAGTTTTCAAAACTTGTTCTGCTCCTTCAATCATGAGCTTGTCATGCATGGTGCCTGCATTGTCTTCGGCATCAATGTCAACCGATTGCTGTAAAACAATATCGCCGGTGTCAATCTCATGCTTTAGGAAAAAAGTAGTCACCCCGGTTTGGGTTTCACCCTGTATAATGGCGTGATTAATAGGTGCAGCACCGCGATATTGAGGCAATAGCGAGGCGTGGAGATTAAATGTTCCTAGCTTAGGCATGCTCCAAACAATTTCAGGTAACATTCTGAAAGCAATAACAATCCCCAAATCCGCATTTAACTGTCGCATTTGGGTCACAAATTCCTCAGATCTAAGCTTTTCAGGCTGCAGAATATTGAGCCCGAGCTCAAGTGCCGCTTTCTTTACATCGCTTTGATGTAAACGCATTCCACGGCCTGCCGGCTTGTCTGGAGCCGTAACAACCGCAACCACATTTTTACCGTTTTCAATCAGCTTTCGCAATGAAAAAGCCGCAAATGCCGGGGTGCCAAAGAAAACGATACACATGATATATACGTCTAAATAGTTGTGACGCTGCTGCAAAAGTCCGAAATTTGTAACAAACACATGGAGTTTGGCAAAAAAATATTTGCGTATTTGTGCATCATTGCCAGCGGACTTTTTGCAATTCCTCTGAAATGCCAGCTTAAATTTGTCGAGAACACCGGACAATGGCCTAATTCCTATCATTTTAAAGCATCACTCAGCAGTGCCGATTTGTGGGTCTCGGATTCAGGTATTTGGATTAATAGCTGGGAACCTGCGGCATCGGAAAAGATGCATGCCAGAAACACCGATGAATTTTTGGTTAACGGCCATGCGTTAATCCTGAAATTTAAGGGTGGCAGTTTTCGAAAAACTTCAGGAAAAGGAGAGGTGTTCCCCGAGAAATATCACTATTTTTATGGTAATCAAAAAAAGCAATCTCAACCTGCACAGGCCTATTCTGTGATTTTTGTAAAAGATCTTTATCCGGGTGTGGACCTTGAAATTATGGAGTTTCAGGGTCGCGTGAAATACAATATCATTTGTAGCGATCCCGCCAAAATCAAGCAGGTTCGCTGGAAATACGAAGGTTCTGAAGGTGTAAAAGTTCAATCTGATAACCTTGAAATTATAACTTCATTGGGTGTTTTCGCAGAACAACTCCCCCGGGTTTTTGCCTCAAACAAAGACGGAGAAACCGATTTGCAGGCTCATTATTTATCTGAGGCAGGATATATTGGCGTGGATGTGAAAACAGCATCTGTTAAAAGACGCAGAACCAAAACCATTATAGATCCTATACTGGTATTCAGTACTTTCAGTGGCTCACGGGCCGATAATTTCGGATGTTCAGGAACCTATGATGACTTAGGGAATGCATACGCAGGCGGAACTGTTTTCAATGCAGGTTTGCCAACCACAGCAGGTGCCTATCAAACCAGATTTGGAGGAGGTCAGAGCGAAAGCCTCGGATATGGTGGTGCCCGGGATG
Source organism: Sphingomonadales bacterium (assembly GCA_016872175.1). GTDB lineage: Bacteria > Bacteroidota > Bacteroidia > NS11-12g > UBA955 > RGEC01. The sequence continues at coordinate 34,307 of VHBA01000001.1, forward strand.
CTGCAATCCTGAAATTTTCACCGAATGGAAGCACACTCCTTTATTGTACATACCTTGGCGGGGAAAACAATGAGCAGCCGCATAGCATGGTGGTAGACCGTTTTGGCAATTTATATATGATGGGTAGTACCAAAAGCCGCACCTTCCCGGTCACATCTGGGGCTTACCAGTCATCCCAACGCGGTGATTACGATTTTTTCGTCTCTAAACTCAGCAATGATGGCAGTCAACTATTGGCTTCCACATTCTTGGGCGGGACAGGTATGGATGCTGTTGGCGCCAACCGAGCCTCAGATCCTATTGATGATTATCCCTTATTATATAACTACGCCGATGAATTCAGGGGTGAAATAATAACCGACGATACACAGGTATTTATTGCAGGATTTACCTATAGCATTGATTTTCCCCGCTCTTCAAACAGCGCCTGGTTTGGTGGCAAGGAAGATGCCGTACTTTTTGCCATGAATAATAACCTTACCCAATTAAAATGGTCGCAGTTGGCCGGTAGTAGCGGTCATGATGCATTTTATGGTGTTGCCTTGGGCAAACATGGCGATTTGTATGCTTCCGGTGGTAGCAGTAGCAAGGATCTCCCGTCAAAGTTCCCCGTAATTTTTAAAAACAGCTATTTGGGAGGTATTGCCGATGGTATTGCCTTTAGGTTCAATAAATACAGTGGTAAAGCACTTGCGGCAACCCACATAGGCACCGCTGCTTACGAACAGGCCTATTTTGCACAGACGGATAATTCGGGCAATCCGTATTTCTTCGGACAAACAGAAGGTGTTTTTCCCATTATCAACGCCATCTATAACCAGTCGGCAAAGGGACAATTCATCATAAGGCATGATACTGGTCTTAACAATTTAACCCTGAGCACAACTTTTGGCGCTAACAGCAACCAGCCAAACATAAGCCCGTCAGCCTTTCTAGTTGATCGATGTGAAAGAATTTTTGTTTCAGGGTGGGGAGGTTCTACCAATGACTATCTCACAGATAACCAGACCGGATCACCAAAAGTGCACAGAAATACGGGCAACACCAACAATCTCCCTATTTCCGCAGATGCAGCGCAAAAAGTCACCGACGGCAGTGATTTTTATGTGGCTGTTTTTAGTAAAAATATGAATAGTCTGGCCTATGCAACTTTCTTCGGAGGCATCTCTTCTGGCAACAAACAGGCTCAGGAACATGTGGATGGCGGTACAAGCCGCTTTGACAAGAAAGGAATTATCTACCAATCAGTGTGTGCAGGTTGTGGCCGAAATGGATTATTTCCCACCACACCGGGCGCCTACAGCCGTAACATGAACAGCAATAACTGTAACAATGCCATTTTTAAAATAGACTTTGAAAACCTGAATAAAAAGCCTTCCATGAAGGATACGTTTGTTCAGGTAATTGCCACCCAGTCAATAAATTTTACACTTAAGGCCACTGATCCTGATCCGTTTGATACGCTCATGCTAAAGGCTTTCAGGCTGAAAAACGGTGGCATGAAAGGCAATGATACTGCTTCTGTAATTGTCACCCCCGGAATTGGCAATGCGCGCATTGCATTAAAGTGGAACACCACCTGTGGCAGTTTCTCGTCTGATACAGTTGTTTTTAGGGTAATGGTTTTTGACCGTGGTTGTCCCAAAGCCGATACTACCTGGGCAACTATTAGGATTTTAGTTACACCACCCCCCAAAGTGATACCACCTGATGCCATATGCGTGAGTCTGGACAGGGCTACAGGCAAAATAAAAGTTTCGTGGAAAGCTACTTCACAACCCGCCGCATTTTTTAAATATATTTTGCTGGAAAGAACCAATCCCGACAATTCAGTTATAACCCTGGATACTATACGAAACTTCAATGCCGGTGAATTTTCAGACGTATTAACCGTAGATCCTTCAAATAACAATTACTGCTACCGACTTAAGGGTTATAATATCTGCAACGAAATGGTGCAGAGTACGCTTCCTTTTTGCACGGTTTCTGAAATAAACACCCCCATTGCTTCAACTCCCATGAAATTCGCCACTGTTGATTTTGATAAAACAGTGCGGGCAGAATGGGAACCCAGCAAAGAGCCTGATTTCAAGGAATACGAAATTTACCGTTATCCAAGAGGCGGAAGCAAAGGTAAATCGCCTTTTTTGGTTACAACAGATACATTGATAAATGATGCATCTTTCAACGTTGATAATGAATCATATTGCTACACTGTTGTGGTGGTTGATAAATGTGGTCACATCAGCAAACCCGGGGTAGAAGCCTGTAATATTGTGCTTTCAGGAACTGCTACAGGCAGACCGCAATATTACTTTGATTTATCCTGGCAGGATTATATCTCATGGACCGGTGCTGTTGATTACTGGACTGTGGAAAGGCAGTATTCTTTAAAACCATGGACTGAGATTGCTTCAAACGTAAAAAACAGACAGGCCCGGGATGCCAATCTGGACTATGATTGGGGAGGCTACTGGTATCGTGTTACCGCCCATGAGTTTGCCGCATCTGCCAGCAGAAAACCCTATACCAGCCAAAGCAATTGGATTTATCTTTATCAGCCGCCGGAATTATGGGTTCCCAACGCTTTTACTGAAAATGAAGACCGAATAAATGATGTATGGGGTACGGTTCCTGTATTTGTGAAAAATTATCAAATGCGGGTTTACGATCGCTGGGGTGGAAAAATCTGGGAAAGCTTTGACAAAAAGCTACAGTGGGATGGTAAAATAAACGGCAATGCTGCACCAGATGGGGTTTATGCATGGTATGTGATATTTGACGGCTGGGACAACAAAACCTACAAAACCAAAGGTACCGTAACTGTCATTCACTAAATGGCCAAATTACCACAAAAAAAACGCATTGAACCCAAAATTTGCATAGTATGCCATAGACCGTTTGAATGGCGCAAGAAATGGGAGAAAAACTGGGATGAAGTAAAATATTGCAGCGATAAGTGCAGGATGCATAAAGCAAGATAATAAAAATGGCAAAAATCTGATAATGAATTTCAAGTTTATGCGTTAAACCGAAATTCTTAACAATAAGGTTATTTGCATTTAACGCCATGTGTCAGTAATATTGCACCTTTAACAAAAAAACATCAATATCCGTATGAATAACACAGAAAAATCATCAGGTAACAATGCCCTCATGGGTTGGTTTGCAGGCGCCGCCATCTTGTTTGCGCTGTTGGTTGGGGTTCTTATCTACTGGAAAGTAATGGGTAATGCCTCCAACTTTGAAAATAACGACATCGAAAAAGGACACCCCAAAAACATTTTGGGTATCATCCACCGTGGTGGATTTATCGTGCCTTTGCTTATTGCCGTTAACATCACCGTAATTCTGGTAGTGGTAGAAAGATTCATCACGCTTTCCGCTGCTTCGGGCAAAGGGAATGCTGCTTCTTTTATCCGTAGCATTCGCCAGATGCTGGGTAAAAATCAGTTTGAAGATGCCATAGCTGCATGTGACACGCAGAAAGGTTCTTTGGCAAGTGTTGTTCGCAGTGGCCTTGTGCGCTACCAGCTTGTTACCAAAGACAGCAAACTTAGCAACGACGAGAAAAAAGCAGCCATCGAAAAAGAATTGGAAGAGGCTACCGGCCTGGAATTGCCTATGCTATCCCGCAATCTGGTAATTGTTTCAACCTGTGCTTCTATCGGAACACTGATTGGTCTGATAGGTACAGTATTCGGTATGATTCGTGCATTTGCGGCTCTTGCAAACACCGGAGCGCCAGATACAGCTGCCCTTGCAACAGGTATCTCTGAAGCACTTGTTAATACTGCATTTGGTATTATAGCTTCAACCCTGGCTATCATTTTTTACAACTATTTCACCAACCGCATAGACAGCATGACCTACAGCATGGATGAAGCCGGATACAGCATTGTGTCTGAGTTCAATTCCAATCATGCTTAATGCCGTTTACCTTTTATTTACTAATCGTATAAAGTTAAAAATAGGACCATGCCAAAGGTGAAAATGCCCCGCTCGAATCCTACACTGGACATGACGCCCATGGTGGATTTGGCGTTTCTGCTGGTAACCTTTTTCATGCTCACTTCTAGTTTCAGAACCCCGGAACCGGTGGTGGTAGATCCACCCACAAGTACCACAAAAATCGAAATACCCAAACAGGTATTTATGATTACAGTAGACAATAAAGGTGGTGCGTTTATAGATATCACCAATGCCGCCGTAAAATCAAGGGTCTTTGAAAAGGTTTGCAATCAGTATGGTATGAAGGTGGATTCTCTTACCGTGAAGAAATTCGCAGGATCAGGAGCCATCGGGATGAAATTATCATCTATACCACAATACCTGGAGCTGGAAGCCAATGAAAGAACCAAGGTAAATCAGACAGGTGTGCCTTATGACACAACCGGGAAAAAAAGTGAATTGTACTGGTGGGCTTTTTATACAAGAACTGAGGCACACGCCGATTTTAAAATGCGTGAAGAGGAAGCCAAAACCAGAAAACTACCATTCGATAAATCCAATTACATACAGTTTGCGGTAAAAGCAGCATCAGATGCCAAGTACGACGCCGTGAAGAATGTAATTCAGATTTTCAGGGATGCGAAAGTCAAGCAATTCCAGATGATTACAGGCCTCGAAGCAGAACCATCATTGAAATAAGAAAGGAATAAAAACATGGCACAAATTCAGGAATCAGGTGGTGGTGGCCACGGTAAAGGTGGTAAAAAAAGAGCCAAAAAATCGAGTACCCATGTGGACATGACGCCCATGGTGGATCTGGCTTTTCTGCTGCTTACATTTTTCGTTCTAACCTCCACATTTAGCAAGCCCAAAGTGCTCCGAATGATTTTTCCCGAAAAGCTTGATAAAATCGACAACGTAAAAGCTCCGGAGGTGAAGGATGGTTTAACCCTGCTGCTAACAGACAAAGACAAAATTTACTATTACAGAGGTTCTTTAAAACCTACTACTGAACTAATTCCCATCGATTATACCCGCACCGGGCTCAGAAAGGTATTGGTAGATTATAATTCAGATATGTTGCTAAAGCTGCAGGACATTCAAAAGCGCATGAACAAGGTTGATGAGAAAGACACTGCGGCAAAAAGGAAGTTGGATGATGAGGTACTTCAAGTACAAACCGCTTCAAAGCAGATTGTACTGGTGAAAAATGATGAGGGCGCAACCTACCGCAATATGATTGATGTGATGGATGAGTTTATGATTACCCAAATTGCCAAATACTTCGTTATCGATGAAGGAATGGCTAAACTGGAGAAAGATCTCATTAAAAAACAAGGAAACTAAAAAGGAGGAAATATGGCAAACGACATTTTTAACGCATGGGATCAGCCGGAATCGGCGGACCGCCTTGCCATGGTTTTTGAAGGACGACTTAAAGATTATGGAGCATTTTATGTTAGAAGCATTTACCGTAAATCCAAGGTTGTTGCTACAGTCATTGCCTGCTCTGCCGTTTTAATCGCGGCTTCCATCCCATTAATTATTGAAAAAATGGGAGGAAAGGATACAGGGAAGCCATCTAAAATAGTCATTACCACCCTGGAAGATGTGAAACCACCCGAAGAGGAAGAGGAGCAACCTAAGGAACAACCCAAAATTGAAGAGCCAGAGCCTATAGCAACCCAGGCTTATGTAGCACCAATTATTAACGAGCAAACAACCGAGGAATTTGAAACCCCCCCCGTTTCAAGCATTACCAATGCCAGTACCAAAACCCAACAGGGTGTTGACGATCCTTTTGATGGCTCAACTGGAACAGGTGGCGGCAGTCCGATAGAAGGTAATAATGAACCTGCCTTAATCGTGCAGCGCGAAGCTAAGTTTCCCGGTGGTGATGAAGCTTTTAAACGTTTTATTGTTGCAAACTTTGAGTATCCTGAACGCTGCCGCGACGAAGGAATTGAAGGTTATGTGCAACTTAAATTCGTAGTGGATGTGAATGGAAGAATTTCAAGAATCCAGATCATTCAGCCCACACCTGGTTGCCCTGAATTTGATAAAGAAGCCATTCGCGTGCTACAAAAATGTCCGCCCTGGATTCCGGCGCAGAATAATGGTAAGTTTCTCACATCATGGAGAACACTGCCAATTCGTCTGTTGCTTCAGCAATAATTAAAATGAAGTGTATTAGGCTGCTGTATTAAAACAGCAGCCTTTTTTATGAATACCAAACAATGAAATATTTTTACGTTACCATACTTTTGGCAATAAATTGATTGGAATAACATTATTTGAATACAAGGTGACCGGTCCTTGTTTTTGTGGGTAATTTTCCGTTCGTATTTCCTGTTGTTTTTGTTGTTTTGAATGTGTTGGAAAATCCCATTCTCCATATTCAGTCTTTGTCTATTCGCCGTGGTGATAAAACCCTGTCGTTTATTAATGATTTGCAGATTGAAAAAGGTAAAACCCATGGTATAGTAGGTGAAAGCGGCAGTGGTAAGTCATTGCTTTTGTTGTCTTTGATGGGGCTTTTATCCAAAGAACTGAAAGTAACAGGGTCTATATCGTTTAATACGGAAAGTGGTTCACTGTCTTTGTTGCGGTCCGGCCCCGAAATCTTAAGAAGCATCAGGGGCAAAACCATGGGAATGGTATTTCAGGAGCCGCTCAGTGCGCTGAATCCACAAAGAAAATGTGGTTGGCAGTTGATGGAAGCACTGGAGGTTCACCAGAAAATCAACAATGAAAAAGGGAAGGAGATTTGTTTAAATGCTCTCGCAGATGTAGGTATTGAGCAGCCCGAAAGAATTTATAATGCCTATCCGCATCAAATAAGCGGTGGACAAAGACAGCGTGTGATGATTGCCATGGCAATCATTCACAAACCTGCACTGGTGTTGGCCGATGAGCCTACCACGGCGTTGGATCCGGAAACAGCCGAAAAAGTGCTGGAAACCCTGGTGCAGGTTTGCAAAACTATAGGCAGCAGCCTTGTGCTGGTTAGCCACGATTTGCCACTGGTGAGGAAACATTGCAGCCATATAACCGTCATGCAGCATGGGCAGGCGGTGGTTTCTGGTATTTCAGAAGATGTGTTTACTGCAGAGCGTATGCATCCGTATGTGAAAGCCCTAATCGATGCATTGCCAATTGGTAAAAGAGATCCTTTGCCCCACGCACCGGAGGTTTTTACGGCCCAATATCTGGAAAAGACATACCGGCAGGGTGAAAATGAATTCAGGGCACTGAATAACATCTCATTTACCCTGAAAAAAGGTGAGAGTCTTGCTATTCTGGGTTTTTCCGGTTCCGGTAAAACCACCTTGGCAAAAATATTAACAGGTCTTGAGACTGCCGATAATGGAAGCGTTTCCTTCAACGGCGAATCTCTGCTAGATAAAAGACCCACCGGGGTACAAATGGTTTTTCAGGATCCGTTTTCATCGCTGAATACTGAAATTACCAACAGTGAAACCCTACTTGAAGTGCTTAGACTGAATGGAACAGCGGCAGAAAAAGCCAATGCAGCAGCAAAGGAATTGTTTAAGCAAGTGGGTTTGGAAGAAAGTATGATAAACCGCTTCCCGCATCAGTTAAGCGGTGGCCAGAGACAACGACTTTGCATTGCCAGAGCGCTGGCAGGTAATCCACAGGTGCTTGTACTTGACGAGGCGGTAGCCGCCCTTGATCCACTTGTGCAAAAACAAATCCTCGATCTTTTGAAAAATATTCAGGTACATACAGGGGTTATCTACCTTTTTATAACCCACAATCCCGCTGCAGCCCGATACCTTTGTCATCGTTTTATAAAACTGGAGCAGGGCAATTGTGTTTCTGAAGGAAAATACGATTAAATTTTAGAATAAATTTGCTTTTTTGAAATATTGCGATTAATATCGTAGTTAAAAAGCGTCAATGAGCCTGTTGGATGTAAATATTTCTGAGGACATAAACGTATTAAAAGCGACCAATCCGGTGTTTGTGATCGTTGATCAGGAAAATCGTCCCATGGTATTGATTTCGGTGTCCACAGCATACAGCCTGAAGGAATTATCGCAGCTTACAGCATCATTGTATGGCCAGCAAAGGGTGGATATGGCCTTTTTTAACATTCCCTTTGAAGCACAGGAGGTTAAAGAAAGAATTGATCAGCTAATGTTGAACGATCCGCCAACTGCCGATAACTTAGAAAGTGAAGATAATGATCTTGGAAAATTAAAGAAGTTTAAGTCTGTGTTTTCCAATCGTGAGTTGGAAATTCTGCAGCTTATTGCTCTGGAATATACCAATGAAGAAATTGCCGATAAGCTTTGCCTGGCCAAAAGAACAGTAGATAATCACAGGGTGAATCTCATGCATCGGGTAAATGTAAAAAATACAGCAGGGTTGATTAGCTATGCCTTTAGAAACGGTCTGGTGGCCTAGTGTTTGATTAAATAGACGTTTTGCTTATTGGTGGATACCTTACAGTTTGTAAAATAGCTGACTGAAGTTCCGCAGGATTAGTTTTGTGCTTATGGTCGAAAATGTATTTAAGAAATTGGTGGTAATCGTTTTTTGCTGCTCTGCATACAGTCTAGCGGCACAGCAGGACGCCAATTATAAAACCTATAAAGTTGTAAAAGGAGATAATTATTATAAAATCTCAAAGAAATTTAACTGTACCGTTGATGAAATACAGCAAGCCAATGACAATAAAACGGTGATAAAGGTGGGGGAAACAATACGCATTCCCTCAAAAACAACCTCCAGGACAGATTTATATTCCGCCGCTTACCAAGAACATGTTGTTGCTAAAGGAGATAACCTGGGAAAAATTGCAGCTAAATATGGCACTACGGTCGAAAACCTCAAAAAGATCAATAATATGTCTGGCGACCAGCTGAAAATAGGTCAGAAAATTAAAGTTCCGGCCAAACAAAAACCTGTTGAAACGCACAGGGAAAAACCAGTAATTCCCGACCCGGCCATCAATGCTAATGCCAAACCTAAAGACACAACGGTTAAAAAGCCAACACCTCCAGGTCCTCGCGTAGCCGTGGATGTTAATCCCGGCATGCCTGAAAAGACTGCGGCAGTGATGACTGATTTTGTCTCGGAGAAAGAAGAAACAGCCATGGCAAAGGTTGTGAAAAGTAAGATGGAAGATACCCGCACACATGTGATGCACCCTACGTTGCCCAAAGGGAATATTATTGTTGTACTGAATCCCCAGTCAGGCAGGATGGCTTACTGCAAGGTGGTTGACAACTACACACCCCGTCAGTATGAAGGTTCAGGCCTTATAATGACTCCGGCTGTGGCTGATAAAATCGGATTGAGTGGCAATATGGCTTCTGTGAAAATTAAGTACGCTGCACCTTAAATTTGCAGGGCTTTTTGATAAAAGAAATTTCAAGGGAAAGAATGATGAAAGCCGCGGTTACTACTGCGGCTTTATCACTTTGTGCCCTGCATTTTTCACCTGCATTGTCGTCGTTGTCGATGTTGGTATTCTTTGCGGTACTGCTTGCATCAATAAATATAGAAAGTATTCTGGCTCCTAAACCATTTGTTTTTCTATCGCTGTTTTGGTGCCTTAGTCAATTGATTATTCAAACGGATTTTAGTTTTGATGCAGAAACAAACCGAAAGTTATTATTGAGGCTCCCCTTGTTGCTACTACCACTTATTTGGTGTGTAAAACCACTGGTTTTCCGAAAATATTTTTTCAGCGTAATCTTGATTGCCGGGCTTTTACACACCTGGATTGGTGGTGCCTCGGTTCTCAATTATCTGGCACATTATCGATTTCTTAATCAGATGGTGCTGGAAAGCAAGCCGCTGCCTCTATACTCGTCTGTGTATCATATAGAGTTCAGCCTGATTTTGGCGGTAGTCTCCTTACTTCAATTATCCTGGCTGCGCTATGCGAGCGAGGCCTGGCAGCGCTGGCTGATGGCGGTAAGTATTGTTTTTAATATTGTTTGCCTTCACGTTTTGTCGGCACGTACCGGCATGCTTGCCTTTTGGCTTGGTATGCCATTTTTGCTGGGTGAAATGGATTTGCCAACCTGGTTAAGAGGATATAAAAAATGGCTATTGCTATTAATCCCGGTGCTCTTGGTTTTTTCAATACCATCACTGAGAAACCGCATCATCAATACCATTGACGATATTACAGCGGTTAAACAAAACGCTAACCTCAGCGATAAAAGTTTCGGTCGACGCTGGGAAGCCTGGAAGGTTGCCGCAGCTATGATTTCTAAGCAACCTTTAACCGGATATGGTATTTCAGGTGTGGAATCAGCCATGCAGACAGGTTTTGAAAAAAAAGATTCATACCTGCATGTTACAGATAGGATACAACCTCACAATCAGTTTCTGGAGCTGGCACTGCAGTCTGGGTTGATTACAACCTTTTTATTTGTTTTTTGGTTGATAGTATTGTTTGTGCAGTTACGCCGGAAAGCCAATTATGTAGGGCTGGCTGTATTGACTGCGCTTTTTATTTCAATGTTTTTTGAGAGTTATCTGGAACGTCAATCCGGGGTGGCTATTTTTGTGGTAGCTTTGTTTTTTGTACTTTTTGCTGAAAAAAAGGAAGAACATTTTTTAAAATCAATATAATTTGCTATCTTTGCAGCCCCAAAAACTATGTCTCGCGTTTGTGATTTAACCGGTAAAAAGGCTCTCAAGGGAAACAATGTTTCGCATTCTAACAAGAAAACGAAGCGTCGTTTTTATCCTAACCTGCAAACCAAGAAGTTCTTCATTCCCGAAACCGGCGAATGGATTACCATCAAGGTTGCGGCCAGCACCATGAAGACCATCGATAAAAAAGGCATTTCAGCCTGTATCAACAACCTGTTTAAAAAAGGAAAGATATAAGCCATGGCAAAAAAAGGAAATCGTATTCAGGTTATTCTGGAATGCACTGAGCATAAAGGAACAGGTGTAGCAGGTATGAGCCGTTACATCACCACTAAAAATAAAAAAAACACTGCTGAGCGTATTGAATTGAAAAAATACAATCCATACCTTAGAAAAATGACCGTTCATAAGGAAATCAAATAATGGCAAAGAAAGTAGTAGCAACACTGAAAAAAGAAGGCGCTGGCAACGATTATGTTAAGGTAATCAAAGCGGTAAAATCCCCCAAAAGCGACCATTACACTTTTCGTGAGGAAATCGTATCTCAGGACGCAGTAAAAGATTTTTTTAGCAAACCTTAAAAGAGAATTTTAAACATTAAATTTGAGCTCCTGAAATAGGGGCTCTTTTTATTTTATAATGTCAATTTTTAACATTTTCGGCAAAAAGAAGAATCCGGAAGAGGATAAGCAGGAAACCAGAGAGGCACTGCAGCAAACACGCGAACATCTGTTTACCCGCATAGGAAGAGCCTTTGCAGGGAAATCCACTGTGGATGAGGCTTTTCTGGATGAACTGGAAGAAATCCTCATTACCTCGGATGTTGGGGTAGAAACCACCGTTAAAATTATTGATGCTTTAAACCAAAAGGTTTCGAGTGAAAAATACCTGGGTCAGCAGGAGCTCAATGACCGTATTTCAGTTGTAATTGCCTCCCTGATGCCCGATATACACGAACCAGTGCAGCAGGATTTTACACTATCTACTGCAACTAAGCCTTATATAGTGCTCGTTGTTGGGGTGAACGGTGTGGGAAAAACCACTACCATCGGTAAAATGGCCTGGCACTATACTACACAGGGCAAGAAGGTGGTTTTGGCTGCCGGTGATACATTTAGGGCCGCTGCAGTAGATCAGTTGGGCATCTGGAAAGAAAGAACCGGAGCGGAGATTATTAGCCACGGCATGAACACGGATCCGTCATCAGTGGCATTTGATGCTGTAAAGTATGGTGTTGACAACGATGCAGATGTTGTGATAATTGATACTGCAGGCCGATTACACAATAAAGTGAGCCTGATGAATGAATTAGCTAAGATGAAACGTGTGGTGCAAAAGTTCAAGGAAGACGCGCCGCATGAGGTTGTGCTGGTAATTGATGCCACCACAGGACAGAACGCATATGAACAGGCCCGTCATTTTACTGCAGCCACCCAGGTAAATGCACTTGCTGTAACCAAACTCGACGGCACTGCACGCGGTGGTGTCGTTATCGGTGTAAGTGAGCAATTTAATATTCCTGTGAAATACATTGGGCTGGGCGAAAAAGCCGAAGACCTTAAATTGTTTGATAAAAAAGTATTTGTTCAATCCGTTTTTCAGTCATGAAAACCCGCAGCCATAAACAACCTCGTGTGAATGTAATAACCCTGGGATGCAGCAAAAACCTGGTAGATTCTGAGGTAATGATGGGGCAGCTCAAGGCCGGTGAATTTGAGGTAAGCCACGAATCGGATAAAAACGATGCGGATATTGTCATTATCAACACCTGCGGATTTATAGAAAATGCCAAACAGGAGAGCATCGATACCATTTTGCGCTATGCGCAGGAAAAATCCGATGGGAATCTTGAAAAACTGATTGTTACCGGATGCTTATCGCACCGCTATAAAGACGAATTAAAGGAAGAAATCCCCGAAGTGGATGCCTGGTTCGGTACCCTGGAACTGCCTAATTTATTGAAAAGTGTGGGTGCCGATTATCGCCATGAACTAATAGGAGAGAGGCTTATCACCACCCCTAGTCATTATGCATATGTAAAAATCAGTGAGGGGTGTAATCGTCCCTGTTCTTTCTGTGCCATTCCGCTTATGCGCGGCAACCATGTAAGTAAATCCATAGAACAGCTGGTTTCTGAAATTAAAGGATTGGTGCGAAATGGAACCAAAGAGGTCATGCTTATTGCCCAGGATTCAACGTATTATGGTCTTGATCTTTACGGCGAAAGAAAGCTGGCAGATTTGCTTAAGCATGTGAGTGACATTGAAGGACTGGAGTGGATACGGCTGCACTATGCATTTCCCTCGCAGTTTCCAATGGATGTGATACCGGTGATGGCCAAAAGACCCAATATCTGCAAGTATCTGGACATTCCCGTTCAGCACGCAACCGATAATATGCTTAAGATTATGCGACGGGGTATTACGCGCAAGCGTACAGAAGACTTGCTCGAAAAACTACGGTCTGATATTCCGGGTATTGCACTTAGAACCACCCTGTTGCCGGGGCATCCCGGAGAAACAGAATCGGAATTTGAAGCCTTGTATGATTTTGTAAGAAACCAGCGTTTTGACCGTCTTGGTGTGTTTACCTATTCTCACGAAGAAAACACCCATGCCTATAGCCTCTCAGATGATGTGCTAGCCGAAGTTAAGGAGCAGCGAGCGGCGGCTCTAATGGAATTGCAGATGGGAATCAGCGAAGAAAAAAATGCAGAAAAACTGGGCAAAACTTACAAAGTTCTCTTTGATAGGCTTGAAGGTGATCACTTCGTTGGTCGAACTGAATCCGATTCACCGGAAGTTGACAACGAAGTATGGGTGGATGCTAAAAATAATTATGTCCGTATGGGTGATTTTGCCAATGTGAGAATTACCGGATACGGCCCCTATGATTTGCAGGGCGAAATTGTAAAGCCATGAATATAAACATCCATAGCGATGTGCCAGAAGGTTATTATGGCAAACTGGCATCCGCATGGTTGAAAAATGATAAAAACCTTAGGGATATTTATCCTGTTGATGAAGCCAATATTAACAGTTTGCAGGAGCAATATGCAGGATTCAACAGCAATAAAAGGGAACGGCTTTTTGGGATCCTAACAAAACAGTATGAAGGCATAGAGCTGCATGCCAATGTAAGTGCAAATCTTGAAAAAATCAGACATGACAATACTTTCACGGTTACTACCGGTCAGCAGATACATATTTTCCTGGGCCCGGCATTTTTTATCTATAAAATTGCCGCTGTAATTCGACAGGCAAAGCGTTTACAGGCTGAAAACCCTGATAATTATTATATTCCGGTTTTTTGGATGGCGTCAGAAGATCATGATGTGGCTGAAATTAACAACGTAACAGTATTTGGAAAAAAATACACCTGGGATACAGCTGAGCATGGGCCCACAGGTAGGTTTTCAACCAAAGGACTTGAGGTTATTTGCGACGACTTGATGGGGTTGGTTGATAAAGAAAACGTTTCATCAGAAATACATGATGTTTTAAAGGTTTTCAAAGAGGCTTACACCCGTTTTTCAACCTTATCAATGTCGACCCGGTATATTCTTAATGAACTGTTTGGTAAGTATGGGCTCGTTATCATAGATGCAGATCATGATTTGTTAAAAACGGAACTACAATCGCTTATTCATAATGATTTGTTCTCGGAATCTGTGTTCGACAGCTTACAAACAGCTTCGGCATCCCTGAAAGCCATTGGATTTGGCAATCAGGTTAACCCCAGAAAAACCCATTTTTTCATGATAAAGGATGAGGACAGGCTTCGAATTGACAGGGAAGGAGATGGATTTAAACTACATCCCACGGGTGAATTTATTTCAAAAAATAACATGATGCTACTGGCTGCTGAAAAGCCTCATGTTTTTAGTCCCAATGCACTGCTCAGGCCACTCTACCAGCAACTGATTTTACCCAACGTGGCGTATGTAAGTGGACCCGCAGAATTGCATTATTGGCACCAACTTTTTCCGCTGTTTAAGAAAGAATTAGTAGTTGCTCCAATACTCATACTGCGTGATTCATTTTTGTTTTTAGATAATAAAACACTCGATTTTTTACAAAAGTATAACCTTGTTGAAAGTGTTGTTTGGAAAGGGTTTGAGGTTTCTTCAATCTGCTTGGAGAACGTGCTTATTGGGGAGAATAAGTTATCCCAGGAAATAGAAGAATTGAAAAATAAAACAGAAATAGTTTTTCAAACGCTCTTTGGCCTCAAATATAAAAATATTAAAGAATTAAGAACACAAAACAAAGTCTGGATAAAAGTGCTTCAAAAAGCTGTGAAATCAGTATTGAATGATGTTCGAAAGCAAACTGCTTTTGAGCCGGTTTTTAATAAACTGCAAAAAATATCTTCATTGTATTTTGATAAAAACAATCCGCAGGAAAGGTCCTTATCGTGGCTGGAATTATTGTTAAAAACACGTAATATTCCTATTGATTTTTTATTTGATATTCCGTTAAGTGGCCATACTTTTGGAACACTTAGTGTCTAGAATTTGGAACGATGTACTAATTAATGTTAAAAATCATACTCTTTTTATTGGTAAATTGATTTGTTGCTATTATTTTCGCATCATTAACAACTTTAGCTGATGCAATTTAATTCGAAAACAGGGATTTCTGCAGGTATCTTTTTAGGATTGGCCGCTACCGTTATAGCGCAGCCATACTACAAACAAAAGCCTGGTGCCAATTATCACGAAGCAGCCATGGAGAAATGGCCTTCCGGGAAAACCGAAAAGAAAAAGGATTCTGGGCAGTTCTCAGTGACTTCCTATTTCGTGGATCGCCGCGCTAAGCAATGGTCTGTGGGTTTAGGAGCCGGCTCCACCCAGTTTTTTGGAGATGCCGACAAAATTCAGCCGGGTTGGCATGCAAAAGCATTTGCAAAATACAGCATTTCCCAAACATTTGGATTGAGGGCTGAATACAATGTTGGTGTTCTGCGTGGCGCCAGGGATTTTCAGTTTCCTACGCTGTACAAAGACTATTTCCGTTTCAGAAGTAATTTTCAGGATTATAACGTCCAGATGGTATTTACTTTGGGTAATATCAGTTTTTTACGCCCATTGCGTAAAACACAGCTCAACCTCTTCATTGGCGGTGGCTGGGGTTCTTATCGCTCAGTAGCAAAGTTCAACGATCAGCGTCTTTACGTAGGTGGTGATTATTACTTGAATCACTATTTTGGTCAGGGTACACCCAATCCCAATGTTGGCAAGGATGTTGAAGACCGTTGGGAAGGAAGACACTGGAATGTGCCTTTCGGTTTTGGTATAAAACACAATCTTGGTAAGAACTTTGATATCGGACTTGATTACCGTCAAACGTACCTCAGAACGGATGATATTGATGTGTATAACACTGCAATTTGGCAGAATCGCTGGTTTGATCAATACAGCACACTTACTGTTTACGGCGCCTGGAAATTTGGCAGCAAAAGCAATCAGCACTACGATTGGTTGAGTCCTATCGAAAGTATTTATGAAAAAGTTAATCTTCTAGATCGCCGCGTTGATACCTTATATTCAGATGCTGACGGTGACGGAGTAAGTGATTTTTTTGATGTTGATGACAGCACAGAACAAGGTGTAAATGTATATGGTAACGGCACAGCTGTTGATTCAGATGGTGATGGTGTTGCTGATTATAAAGATAAAGAGCCTTTCTCAGATAAAGGTGTGGAGGTGGATGCAGAAGGAAGAATGATTGATTCTGACGGTGACAATATTCCTAACCACCGTGATTTGGAACCCAATAGCCCAATCGGAGCTATGGTTGATGCCCGTGGTCGCAGTATCGTAAATAACTGCTGCAATTGCGAAGACATGACTTTTCCTGCGCTCTATTTTGAAACCAACAAATGTCAGATCAGGCCTGAGTTTCAGGTTGTAATGATGATGATTGCTGACAAAATGAAGCAGTGCCCGGATAAGAAACTAGTTATTTGCGGATCTACCGGCGAGAAAGAAAAAATGTATGCAGGCAAAAAAGGAGATGTTATTGGTTCATGCCGCACTGAAACTATAATCCAGGCATTGGTAAGCCAATTTGGAATTACCCGGGATCGCATTGTTATTGATGCCGCCTGCAAATCGGAAGATAAAAATAGAATGGAATTTAAGTTCGGCGGTTCAAGGCCTGCTGCACCTAAGCCTACCCCGGTGCCAGTATTGCCTCCAACGCCAAGGTCAAGCAGATAATAAATATGAAATAAATTTAAACGGGCTTTAGAGCCCGTTTTTTTTGTTTTTGTAATGATGTTAAAAAATTTTGAATAGGACTTCTGCTGCATTCTCGGGCTGCACTTTGATGCCTTCTGTTTGGTTTTTAAACCATGTAATCTGTCTTTTGGCGTAATTCCGTGTGTGTTGTTTAATCTTTATAACCGCCTCATTCAAGTTTAGCTTGCCATCAATAAATTCAAATAATTCAGTATAGCCAACTGTTTTTAGAACGGGAAATTCCCGATAGCTTTTCAGCGATTTAACTTCATTTAAAAGGCCTGATTCCATCATTTCATCCACACGGTTCTCAATACTTTGATACAGCAATTTTCTATCTGGTATAAGATTGAAAACTTTGTAGGGATACGATATTCTATCCATTTTTGTAGCGTAGATTTCTTTCAGTGATTGGCCTTCAGCACTTAGAAGCAACTCTGCGGCACGTTTTACACGGGCCGGATTTTGGATTTCAATTATGCCAATGGCTTCTGAATCAAGACTTTTAATCAAATTAACCAAACCTGACAGGCCTTCTGTTTGCCATCTTTTTTCAATCTCCTCACGAATTTCTACTTTTATTTCCGGAAGAACACTGAAACCCTCCAAAATTGCTTTCAGATATAGGCCTGTACCACCACATAGAACCACATACTGATGGCTCTCAAGTATTGTAACTATTCTGTTTCGCGCCTCTGTCGCAAATGAAGCTGCGCTGTAAGGTTCATGTATACTCTTGTTTGCTATAAAATGATGCTGTACTGCAGCTAGCTGGCTGTCAGTTGGCCTTGCTACGCCAATGTTCAGTTCACGATAAAATTGCCTGCTGTCAAAACTGATAATTTCAGTTTTAAGTGTTTGGGCAATACGTATGGAAAGATCTGTTTTTCCGGAAGCGGTAGGGCCTGTTATGGCTATAATCCTTGGCTTCATCGGATTATTCTGATTTTACTGATCACTGACTTCGGAAAATCCATCCATGCCAAAATCTTCATCGGTGCTATCACCATATTCGTTCAATCCCAGATCGTCTTCGTCGTCTTCATCTGCTTCATCCAGCAATTCTTCTTCGGCACCTTCCATTATGTTTTTCCCGGCTTTGGCGGCCAATATCTTTGCAGCCAATGCATCAAATTCATTGTCATCCAGCATTTTGAAACGGCTGTCCTCTCGTTGCCTTGGTGATTTTCCTTCACTTCTGAATACAAGCGGATATTCTTTTTTGGGTGCATCTTCCGCTATCATCTGGAGTTCACAGTTTAAAGTCCACATGGCCAAAAAATCAGTGATATAGATGAAGCGTTGGTGGGGATCATTAATATAATCCCTGAGTTTGGCATCTTTCATCAGTGCTTTGGGCTCAGGATTGTCAGAGTCGCTTATTCCCATGTCATCAAGGCATATTTCGAAAAGCTTACGCCATTTATCATCGCTTATATAGAAAGAGGTAGGTTCTTTTTTATCAAACCCAATTGAATCCTGGATTACATTGTGAAAATCGAGAAAACTGTGAGAGGGTTTAATATCTATCCACCTTATCACATCTTCCAGATCTTCAAACCAAACTTTAAAACGATAAATCATATTGACGCAAAGTTAAATGATGCCGAGCAAATTCCGTATTTTCGCGGTATCGGATGCGGGTATTATTTTCTTTTTTGTGGTGTTTGGTTTTGGTTGGAACAATAAATGCCCAAAAGGGTGATATCAGGGGATTTGTTTACAATTCAGAATCCGGTGAAAGGATTGCCAATGCTATTGTAAAGGCGTCATCTGATGGCCGTATTGTACTTACAGATGCTGACGGTTATTATTCCCTAACAAAACTTACTGTAGGAAAACAACGTTTGTGGATTTGGGCGGCAGGCTTTGATACCATCACAGCGGAAGCAACCATTTTTAATGGTGCAAGCACCAAAGCTGACCACTATTTACAAAAAATCACATCAATGGAAGAGGTGAGAATTACTGTTGCTAAAAAGCGAGATGCAGGTATTACCGGGACACCCATTGAGGCCAAGCAAATTTATAAAATACCTACGGTTGGGGCTGAAGCCGATATTATTCAGTATTTACAGATAATGCCAGGGGTCGTATTTACAGGCGATCAGGGCGGACAACTATACATACGCGGTGGTTCACCTATCATGAATAAAGTTATGCTTGATGGAATGACTATATACAATCCGTTTCATTCCATTGGTCTATTCTCGGTTTTTGAAACGGATCTCATCAAAAGCGCAGATGTTCATACAGCAGGATTTGGTGCCCAGTATGGCGGAAGAATAAGTGCTGTGGTGGATGTTAGGACCCGCGATGGCAATAAGCAAAAACTGAGTGCAAAGGCAGGACTTACCACGTTTACCGGAAAATTTCTCCTTGAAGGTCCTATTAAAAAATTCAGTAAAGGCAGCAGCAATAGTTCTTTCGTGTTATCGTACAGAAATTCATTCCTTAAACAATCCTCCCGTATTTTTTATAATTACGCAAACCCGGATAAATTACCCTATAATTTTGGAGATGTCTTCGGTAAATTCAGTATGAACGGGGCAGGAGGCGGATACACCAATCTATATGGTTTTCGTTTTAGCGACAGGGTCGATTTTCCTAATACCACACGCTATAACTGGGTGTCAAGCGGATTTGGCGGTAAATACCTGGTTGTTCCCGATCAGTCCAAAACGCGCCTCGATGGACATTTTCTATATAGTAATTACGAAATAAACCAGATTGAAAAGGATGGGTTACCCCGTAAAAGCGGCATTGGCGGATTTAATATCGGTATGAACTTTTCCTATAATTTTAAAAAGGATCAGTTTAAATGGGGGTTGGAGATGAACAGTTTTCAAACCGACTTTGTCTTATATAACAGCAATAGCCGCCTGATTCAACAAAAAGAAGCTACGGCAGAAATTAATACTTTTGCCAATTACAGGTATATCCGCAAGAAATTTACTGCTGAAAGCGGTATCAGATGGCAATACTATGCTTCACTCGGAAATGGAAGTCTTGAACCCCGCATACAGGCCAAATACAGCCCATTTCCATGGCTTTCGGTTAAGGCAGCAGTTGGTAAATACAGTCAGAACCTGCTTTCGGCAATTAGTGACAGGGATGTGGTAAATTTATTTTATGGATTTTTAAGCGGGCCGGAAAATTTACCGGCTACATTCAATGGCAAGCCTGTTACTGATCGACTGCAGAAAGCCCGCCATGCTGTGGCAGGGATGGAATATCAGCTTACTAAGCGCATCAGTGTAAATACAGAAGCCTTTTACAAGCGTTTTGACCAGATTACCAATATCAACAGGGATAAACTGTTTAATGATGATTTGTTCAATCAGAGTAAGCCCGCACGCCTTCGCCAGGACTTTATCATTGAAACAGGCGATGCCTATGGTGCAGATGCTACTTTCAAGTATGAAGATAAACGATGGTATGTGTGGGCGGTTTACAGCCTTACCTACGTGAACCGTTTTGATGGTGTAATGACGTATCAGCCTATATTTGACAGAAGACACAATGCCAATATACTGGTAAATTATACCCTTCCCGGCAAAGCCAAATCTACAGAGGTAAGCCTTAGATGGAATTTTGGTTCAGGCTTTCCTTTTACCCAAACGCAGGGTTACTATGAGAAATTCAATTTTGGCCAGGGTTTGAGTACCGATTATGTTTCCGGAAACGGTGATTTGGGAATTTTATATGGTAGTATCAATGCAGGAAGACTGCCTTATTACCACCGTCTTGATTTTTCCGCCAAAAGAACCTGGAAATTAACAGACAGCAGGCAGTTTCAGATGGTGCTGAGTGTTACAAACGTATATAACAGAGACAATATTTTCTACTTCGACAGGGTAAATAACATCAGGGTAAATCAATTACCTTTACTGCCGGCGCTTGGCTGCAACTACACCTTCTAGGGTAACTTATTTTTCAGTTCCTGCAATTTAAGCAAGGCATCAATGGGTGAAATGGCATTCACGTCAATTTTCTTTAGGATTTCTTGCAATTCTTTCAGTTTGGGATCTTCAGCCTGAAACATATTGAGCTGATAAACGGGAACTGCGGCATTGTTTTTCAGGGTGTTTCTGCCGCTGATAGCAGATCGGTCTGTTTCAAGCCTGTTAAGAATTTCGCTTGCCCTTAACAGAACTTTGTTGGGAATACCTGCCATTTGGGCAACGTGAATACCAAAGCTATGTTCACTGCCGCCCGGTTTTAATTTGCGTAAAAACACAATACGATTTCCCTGTTCCTTAATGGCAATGTGATAGTTTTTAACGCCTTCCATTTTGCTTTCCAGCTCATTGAGTTCATGGTAGTGCGTTGCAAACAGGGTTTTGGGTTTGAAAGGATGACTTTGAAGGTATTCTGCAATACTCCAGGCAAGGCTTACGCCGTCGTAGGTGCTGGTGCCACGTCCTATCTCATCCAGCAGTATAAGGCTGCGGTCGCTGATGTTATTCAAAATACTGGCAGTTTCCAGCATTTCCACCATAAAGGTCGATTCACCCAGGCTAATGTTGTCGCTGGCACCTACCCGTGTATAAATGCGGTCTACAACGCCAATAACAGCCCTTTCACAAGGAACAAAACAGCCTATTTGTGCGAGAATAACGGCCAGCGCAGTTTGCCGTAGAATGGCACTTTTACCGCTCATATTTGGTCCGGTAAGTATTACAATTCTTTGTTCATCGGTATTAAGCGATATGTCGTTTGGTACATAGCTTTCATCGGGAGGCAGCTGTTTCTCAATCACCGGATGCCTGCAACCATACAGCTGAAGATTTCGTTCTTCTGTAATTTCAGGTTTGTTGAAACGATGTGATGCTGAAAGGTGTGCAAACCCCATTAAAACATCGATTTTAGCTACAGTAAGTGCATTTTGCTGAAGCAATGCTATGTAATGGCCTGCCCATAGAACCAATTCATCCCATAACCGCTGTTCGAGTGCAAGTATTTTATCTTCGGCACTTAAAATCTTCTCTTCGTAACTTTTAAGTTCCGGCGTGATGTAGCGCTCGGCATTGGTGAGGGTTTGTTTGCGAATCCAGTCTTCCGGAACTTTATCTTTGTGGGAATGTGTAACTTCCAGGTAGTAGCCAAAAACATTGTTAAAACCAATTTTCAGACTGCTGATACCGGTTTTTTCAACTTCGCGTTTTTGTATTTCCAGCAGGTGGTCTTTTCCTCCAAAGGCTATGCTTCGCAGTTCTTCCAGTTCTGCATTAATGCCTGATTTTATGGTTCCGCCTTTGCTAAGCAGGGCAGGAGCATCCTCGGAAATGGTGTTTTGCAGTTTATATATAATGGCACGTGCATCCTGAATAAGTCCGGTAAGTTCCTTCACTGCAGGGTGCGCATCTTTCAGGTTGTCGGTAAGCTCTTCAATCGCAAGCAAGCTGCGACCCAGTTGCAGTAGCTCTCTTGGGTTTACACGATTTAAAGCCACTTTGCCGATAATTCGCTGCAAATCCCCAATTCTTTCGGCGATAGCCCTGCAGAATACAAGCTTTGTCTGATTCTGAAAAAAATATTCAACAATTTGGTGTCGGAAGGCGATTTCAGAAGATTTTTTTAGGGGAAGAATAAGCCAATTTCTGAGCAAACGGCTGCCCATGGGTGTTTTGGTTTGATCGAGAATATCAATCAGGGGAGTGCCGCCGGGGTAAATAGGGTAGAGCAGTTCCAGATTGCGTACAGTGAAACCATCCAGCCAAACATGTTCGCTGTCATCAATGCGGTGAATACCTTTGATATGGCTAACCTGCGTATGGTGAGTATTATCCAGGTATTGCAGACAGGCGCCTGCAGCAATAATTGACTCCGGCATTTCCGCTATGCCAAATCCTTTCAGTGACGCAGCCTGAAACTGCCGGCACAGCTTATCGGTAGCATATTCTGTCTGAAAAACCCAGTCTTCCAGATATTGGCTAAAAATCTGATCGCCAAGCAGTTCATTGACCGCCTTTTGCTGGCTTTTGGGCGCAATGATCTCAGCTGGTTTTAAACCGCTGATGAGCCGCTTAATTGACTCTGCATCGGCGGTAGTTGCCATGAATTCGCCGGTTGAAATATCCAGAAACGCCACACCAGCTTTTTCCTGGTGAAAAAACAGGCAGCACAAATAGTTATTCTGTCTTGATTCCAGCACTTTGTCGTTATAGCTGACCCCCGGTGTAACCAATTCTGTTACGCCGCGCTTTACGATGGTTTTGGTTAGTTTCGGATCTTCCAGCTGATCGCATACGGCCACGCGCTGTCCGGCTCTTACAAGTTTGGGCAGGTACACATCGAGGCTGTGGTGCGGAAAGCCGGCCAGGTCTATTTCTGAAGCTGAACCATTGGAACGTTTGGTAAGTACAATTCCCAGAATTTTGCTGGCAGTGCGG
This sequence comes from Sphingomonadales bacterium, assembly GCA_016872175.1. GTDB lineage: Bacteria > Bacteroidota > Bacteroidia > NS11-12g > UBA955 > RGEC01. The sequence continues at coordinate 57,536 of VHBA01000001.1, forward strand.
GCATCTTCTTCAAATGTTTCATAAAAATCGCCAACCCTGAACAGCAGTAAAGCACCTGGATATTGTCCTTTGATGCTGTAGTATTGCTTCATCAGCGGGGTTTCCGATTTTTCCTTCGCGCACATAATTACAGAAGGTGCAATTTAATCCACTGCTCCCGGAATTGATGAACATTTTATCCCTTTAAACCCACAATGTTTCCCCGATTTTTGGAAGTATCAGTTGTCCATTTATTTTTCCTTCAGCATGTGCCTCTGTAAGCAAACGCATGGGAAGGCCGGCCGGCTCGTCACTAAGGTCTAATGTGCCATGATGCATGGGAATGAAGTGCTTGGCACCTGAATCATGAAACGCCTGAACTGCTTGAGCCGGTGACATGTGAACAGGTTGCATGAACCATTCAGGTTGAAAAGCGCCAATGCCCATCATTGCATAATCCAGATTCGGAAAAAGTTCACTTAATTCTTTAAAATGGCTGCCATAGCCGCTGTCGCTGCCAAAATAAACAGAACGGGCGCCGGATTCTATGACAAAAGCCCCCCACAAACGTTTGTTAGTATCTCTAAGCATGCGCCGAGCCCAATGTCTGGTGGGAAGGTAGGTTATTTTAATATTTTCAAAACCATGAAACTGCTGATACCAGCCCATTTCCACCACATGATTATGACCCCATTTGCGGAGAAGTCGGCCCATATTGAGTCCGGTAATTAATGTGGCTCTGGGATTTAGGCGCATCAACCGTTTCAGCGATTTTTCATCGCAGTGATCGCGGTGGTCATGAGAAACAAGGATATAATCGATTTCACCAAAAGCATGGGGAGTGTATGGGGGTTTTACCCTATGCTTTAAAAATCGTGCGTTGAAAAGTACAGGGTCAATCAACATTGAAATCCCATTAAGCCGCATGAAGAACCAGGCATGTCCAAGCCAAACGATACAGTCGTCGTTTTTACGTCTAAAGAGGCTGTCAGCAAGACTCTCGGGCTTCCAAAGATCCAGTTTCTTTTCTTTTTTAAATGGGCGGGGGCCGGTTTGCCAACGCCACACATCTTTAAACTTTGGGATGTGGGGAAATTCATGGTTGCAAAACCGACCTTTTTTATCAAGTGGATTGCCATTCCATCCGGGTTTGATGATGGGCAGGGAAGGGTTGTAAATCATAAATGCTTTAAGGCGGATGTTCTACTTACAAAAAAGGCCGCCTATTGGGGCGGCCTTTCAATATTATTCTTGATCTTTACAGCAAGGCTCTTTCCCTTCTTTTCCAATATACTTGCCATTAGCATCGTACATCTTCATGCATTCTGTTTTTTCTTCGGCAGAACAACCCATGCTATCGCAATGCTTTGCACATTCGTCTTTGGTCATGGTTGCACATTTGCTCATATCGCATTTACCGGCAGCTGATTGATGATCTCCGCACTGTTCGGTTTTGGCCTTGCAGCAGTCTTTATCCTTGCTACTGCCCAGAATGCCGTTACCACCAGCAATGTAAGGTGCAATAATCAGTGAAACGATTGAAGTTAATTTGATCAGGATATTCATGCTGGGACCGCTGGTATCCTTAAAAGGATCACCAACTGTATCTCCGGTAACAGATGCTTTATGGGGCTCAGATTTTTTGTAATAGGTTTCACCATCAATCTGTACGCCTTTTTCAAATGATTTTTTAGCATTGTCCCAAGCACCGCCTGCATTGTTCTGGAAAATCCCCATAAGAACACCACTTACGGTAATACCTGCGAGCAATCCACCCAATACTTCGGGTCCAAAAAGGAAACCTACCAATACTGGTGACAGGAGAGCAATAGCACCCGGAGCAATCATCTGGCGAATGGAGGCTTTGGTGCTGATTTCAACACATTTCTCATATTCGGGTTCAGCTTTGTATTCCATAATTCCGGGAATTTCGCGGAACTGGCGGCGTACTTCTTTTACCATATCCATAGCTGCAGAACCTACCGCTGAAATAGCAAGGGCAGAGAATATGAAAGGTATCATGCCACCTACAAATAAGGCTGCCAATACAGGGGCTTTGTAAATATCTATGCCGGTTATGCCTGCAACACCTACAAAAGCTGCGAAAAGCGCCAGTGAGGTAAGTGCGGCTGAAGCAATGGCAAAGCCTTTGCCTGTGGCGGCGGTGGTGTTGCCTACGGCATCCAGAATATCGGTGCGTCCACGAACTTCTTCGGGCAAATCGCTCATTTCGGCTATACCACCTGCATTGTCTGCAATGGGACCGAAAGCGTCAATGGCAAGCTGCATGGCAGTTGTGGCCATCATACCTGCAGCAGCTATTGCAACACCGTAAAGACCGGCAAACATATACGAAAGGAAAATACCCGCAGCCAGGGTGATGATAGGAATAACTGTTGATTCCATACCTACAGACAAACCGCCAATGATGTTGGTGGCATGGCCTGTACCGGATTTTTCTACTATAGACAGAACGGGTTTTTTACCCATGGCAGTGTAGTATTCTGTAATCCAGCTCATGATAGCGCCTACAACCAAACCAGTTATAATGGCACAGAATACACTCATGGAAGTAAACTCAACTCCACGTAGTTCGAGCTTCTCAGGAAGCAGCATCGTAACGGCGAAATAAGAAGCAATGGCGGTGAGGATAATGGAGGACCAGTTGCCCAGGTTCAGCGCCTGCTGCACATTGCCATTATCATCCTTAATTCTAACAAAGAAAGTTCCAATGATTGAGAATATTAGACCCATACCTGCAATCACCATAGGCAGAAGGATAGGAGACATGCCTCCGTAGTTGTCTGTTACAGAAATTTCCTGTCCAAGTACCATGGTAGCCAGAATAGTAGCTACATAAGAACCAAATAAATCAGCGCCCATACCGGCAACATCACCCACGTTATCGCCTACATTATCGGCGATGGTTGCAGGGTTGCGGGGATCATCTTCAGGAATGCCGGCCTCTACTTTACCAACAAGATCGGCACCAACATCAGCAGCTTTGGTATAAATACCTCCACCCACACGGGCAAACAAAGCAATAGATTCAGCTCCTAGCGAGAAACCTGTTAATACTTCAATAACAGTTTTCATTTTGTCTCCGGTGATGGCTTCACCGCTACCGGCATAAAACATGTTATAGAATACAACGAATAACCCACCCAGACCTATTACGGCAAGGCCAGCAACCCCAAGCCCCATAACAGTACCACCGCTAAAAGATACATTCAAGGCTTTTGACAAACTAGTGCGTGCGGCTTGTGTGGTTCTCACATTGGCTTTGGTGGCGATGTTCATGCCAAAATATCCGGCAAGAGCCGATAGGAATGCGCCAATAAAGAATGCCACCGCAATAATCCAGTGAGAATGGATTTTAATACCATTTACTTCTTTTATGGTTCCACTGTATGCCAGCAAGGCAGCAGCGATTACCGCAAAATAGCTAAGGACTTTCCATTCGGCACGCAGAAAAGCCATGGCACCGCGGGCAATTTTCCCGGCCAGGTTTTGCATTTTTTCATCTCCGGCATCTTGTTTGGATACCCAGGCGCTTTTAACCGCCATTACAATCAGACCTACCAAACCAAGGGCAGGAATCAGATACAATATTGAAGTATTCATATTGAGTTGCTTGAAAATTGGGGTGCGAAATTACGTTTTTTATCCGAATAGAGCGTAATTCTGCACAATAATTAAGCGCTTAGCTGTGTTTTCACACTAATTTTGCTGCCGTGGGAATTATTATCAAAACCCCTGAACATATAGAAGGAATCCGAAAGAGCAGCAGGCTCGCGGCTGAAACACTTAAATATTTGGAATCCCTCATACAGCCAGGCATAACCACACTAGCTTTGAATGATTTGGCTGAAAAGTTTATGCGTGAACATGGTGCAATCCCTGCAACCAAAGGATATAAAGGATATCAGTATGCCTCATGCATTTCACCCAACGATGTTGTCTGTCATGGAGTCCCAAATTCCTACGAATTGAAATGGGGAGATATAGTAAATGTTGATGTTACTACCATACTTGATGGATATTTTGGTGATACCTGCAGAATGTATGTGGTGGGTGAAGCCTCTGAGTACGCCCAAAAATTAATGACGGTTACACGCGAATGTCTCAGAAAAGGTCTGGAACAGTGTTTTCCGGGAAACCACCTAAATAATATTGGATACCACATTGCAGAACATGCCCACAAACACGGGTATTCTGTGGTTTATGAATTTTGCGGTCATGGCGTAGGAATAAAATTTCATGAAGACCCCGAAGTGTCCCATATTGCTGAGAAAAACACAGGCCCCATTCTAAAGCCGGGCATGGTTTTTACCATTGAGCCCATGATCAATGCAGGAAAAGCCCGCTGTAAAGTGGATAGAAAAGACGGCTGGACAGCCAGAACCATAGATGGTAAGCTCAGCGCGCAATATGAACATACAGTGCTGATAACGGAAACCGGGTTCGAGGCTTTAACCGATGTATACGGAGATTTTTAACCATGAATCTGCACGTAATTCACTCGGGTAATTTTAAACTGGATGGCGGTGCCATGTTTGGGGTTATTCCCAAGGTGATTTGGAATTCACTTAATCCTGCGGATGAGAAAAATCTTTGCAATTGGGCAATGCGTTGTTTGCTGGTGGAAGATGGAGATAGAAGAATATTAATTGACACAGGAATAGGGGCCAAGCAGAGTGAAAAATTCTTCGGATATTATTACCTTAATGGCAATTTTTCAATAGCTTCATCGTTGAAAAACGTTGGTTTTTTGCATACAGATATCACCGATGTTTTGCTAACTCATTTGCACTTTGACCATGTTGGTGGCGCTGTTTCTATGAAAGCGGATGGAACTTTAATTCCTGCCTTCCCAAATGCAAAATACCATGTTACAGAAACACAATGGAAACATGCACTGAGTCCCAATGCCAGAGAGAAAGCATCTTTTTTACAGGAGAATTTCTTACCCTTGCAGGAAGCCGGTGTGTTGAATTTCGTTAATCACGGAGATCAACTAACTTCTAATTTTCACATTCGCAGTGTGAACGGGCATACTATGGGTATGATAACCCCAGAAATTTCATACAACGGAAAAAAGATTATTTACTGCGCCGATTTGATTCCATCTTCGGCTCACGTACCAGTGCATTATACCATGGGATATGATATTGAACCCCTGGTGGTGATGCAGGAAAAAAAGAAGTTATATGAAGACATGGACTCAGCAAACACGCTATACTTCTTTGAGCATGATTTGGAAACGGAATGTGCTAGGCTGGAACAAAATGAACGTGGTCAAATGGTGGTGGCCGAAAGAGGTAATCTATCAGATTTGCTTGCCCGATAGCAGATTATTCTTCTTCCGCTTCATTTCCTCCCAAATCCAGCTCTTCTCCGGTGATATCCAGGTAAATACTTTGTATTGCTGAAACACCATCCTGCTGCTCTTTTGGATTGTTTGAGCCTACTTTGGAGGCATTGTAATACAAACGTGCGTTAATGTCGTCTTTTAAAGCCTGGTAAATATTAACACCAATCTCATAATATTTGGGATTTTGGGCCTCCAGTGAAATGGTTTTTCTAAGGCTTTCTTCAGCAGCTTTATATTCCCGCTTGTTAAACTCCATCTGAGCCTTAATCCACCAACCGTCAGGGTCTGCAGGCCGTGTTTTGGTATAGCGATCCATGGTTTTAACTGCCATATCCCATTGTCCTTTTCCTGCATAGAATGAATTTAAACTAAGCAGCGCTCTATTAGATTCCGGATAAATAGCAAGTGACTTTTCAGCTGCCCAGATAGCTGAATCCAGGTTACCCAGATTAGCATAGGTATTGGCCAAATAAAAATAAACTTCTGAACTTTTTCCGTCAATCGATAGATAAGACCTGAATTTATTAAGTGCTATGGAAAAATTTTTAGATTTTTCCATAGCATTGAATCCTACTACATCATCAAATGAAGGTCTTTTTATAACCCAACCCATAGGCCTGCCATCTACCAAGGGCGTATAAATTGTGCCTACTGGAGGATAGGCGCCATTGGTTAACCTTGATTTATCTGTAAAGCCATTGTAAAAAATAGCATAATCCCAGTTAGCGCTACTTCGCTCATCAGCTCTCGTAAAGCCTACATGTACGTTTTTATCGTTTCTGCAGTAATACTTTACATGGTTCATACCATAAGTAAGTACTGTATATTTTTTATTGGGGTTTTTACGAGCCACATTCTCTAAAAACCATTCGGTGCTTTGTCTTAGTGAGGCCAGGTAATAATCCATTTCGAATTCGCCATATGCACCTTTGGTACCGCCTATCAGTTCATTGAAATAAATGTATTGCAGTGGATGATTTTTAAATGTGTGAATGGCAGGAGGGATGCTACCCGCTATTACCAGTCCGGGCAGCAGCCATTTTATCAAACCTATACGGGTAAACATTTTTTCCAGCATGGAAAAACCTGCTGTAGCGGACACAACAATACAAGGCACAACAAACATTATTTGCCTCATGCCGCCATAAACGTTGGATTTTTGATACCAGATATAAAAAATAGGGAAAGCTGCTGCAAAAAACACAATCATTAAGGCATGGCTATAGTTTTTACGGTTAAAAAGCCCCAACATGAAATATAGTAGCAATCCAAGCAGTGAAATTACTGGTGTGGTAATCAGCAGGTATTTTGTGAGATAGTATGGCGGTAACATGCCGCTGTCTGTCAGTTTGCCTTCAAAAAGCTGTCTCAAGGTGACAGGGAATTTTGTGAAAGCGTCTAGTGCCTTCAGGGGATTGGTAAATGGATCATCGAGGCCGTATGGCCAAACGATTATGCCTAAAATAAAGGAGAACAGTGCAATCAATAAAAATGAAAGCATATAAGGAAGTATACCTTTCCAGCGTAATTTTAAAAAGTTTGAAAGTCCTACGTTTTCAATGTACCTGAGGCCTGCAAAAAGCGCTATGGTAGGGATTAAAACAAATCCACCAATACGGATACTAATGGCCAGACCGGTGCCTAAAATTATACCAACTGCTTGACCGATGCGCCCACCGTTTTTACCGTAATAAAGCAATGCATAATACAATCCGATAATGTATCCGGCGGCAAATGGTATGTCCTTGGGATTATTCAGTGAATCGCCAAGCAATCTGGGTGTGAAAAACAGCAAAACCATACCGATGCAGGCCCACACCCAGCTTCTTGTTAGGTATCGAACCATAAGAGCACCAAATATGATGCATAGAAAGCCCATTACAGCGTTCCAAAAATGCCTTAGTTGGAAAATCTCGTTTGTGCCGGTAATTCTTACCAGCATGGCAGTGAAGGTATCGAAGCTACTGCCGTAATTTTCCATGTGAAGGTCGCTTTTGTCAAAAAGAGCGGCATCTTTGTTTTCTGTGAAATAGGGAATTATAGCAGTATCGGCCCAGTTGTATTGAATAAATTCATCACCACTTATGCCAGCGTCTTTACTTAGGGATGTTATAGTAATCAATACCAGCAGCGATAGGGCTGTGAAAATATGTCTAGCCGGATTGTTTTTAAAGTTAAGTGGGTTTATGTATTGAAGAGCGGCCTTCAGGCGCATTTTCCAACCAATAGTTTTTTCCGATTTGTCAGAAGCTGCACCATCAATAAAATTCCAGTCCCGCGCTTCTTTGCGCAGTGCAAACAGAAATCCGTATTTATTGTTTATATCAACTCCTGAATTGCATAAGGCTTGCAATGTAGCCCTATTCACACAAAGAAATGGTGTTTGCAGTTCTTGTTCGCGAATGCCGGTGGTCCATGAAGTTAGATTGTTTTTAATTTTTGAAGGAACTGATATAAAAACTTCACAATCAGACTTCGATTCGTTTATGGTTTTGGCAAAATCACTGATACCGGGAGTGTCTGATGGAATAAACGATAGGATAACATTTTCTTTATCGGTATTTTCCGATAAAAAATTTTTAAATCTTTCAGAAAGAGAGGCGGACTGATTTTCAGTAGCATGCTTTCCGTAAAATGCAATAACAGGAAAGGAGTTCTGAGAGATATGGGTTGCCGGATTTTGAACTTTTTTATTCATGCGTGGTAGGCAAAAATAACAAATCCCATGCTGCTTTGACAGACAATGGGCTTAAAATTCAAATTTTATAAAACCTTTTTATTTTTAGCAGTTCCAAAGGAACTTTGATAAAATCCATGATTTTGAGTTTAGAGCCGCCAATTTCATTCCATATTAGCAGAGGTATCTCCAAAGCAATTTCGTAGGTTTTATCTTTACCATACTTTTTAATCAACCTTGCTAAAATCTCAACATCAAAAAACCATTTTGATAAGAAGGGCCTATCCAGCAATGTGTTAATTTCTTCACTGGCTATTAGTTTTGCTCCGCATTGTGTGTCATAGACCCGCAAACCCAAAATGTAGCTGGTGAGTGTAGAAAATATGCGGCCAAGGTAGTGTCTTTTCATTTTTCTGCGGATTTGGCTGCCAAGCCGTGAAATTCTGCTGCCCATAACAAGGGTATGGGTTAATTGCCCGCCCGAAAAGGAGATAAAATGGTCTATTTCTTCAAGGGGTGTTGAAAAATCAGCATCCCAATAGCCAATGTAATCGAATTTGCCGGTTTGATGGGCCGTAAGCATTCCTTGCCTGACTGCCTCCGCTTTTCCTGAGTTTTTTGTCAGATTAACACATTGAAATTGAGAGGAGAATTCTTCGTGTAGGTTTTGAAGTATCGACAATGTTGCATCCCTACTGCCATCATTTACCCCAAAAAAGGAAATATCAGGATGCGCGTGCATGAAAGCCCTTAAGGCTTGTATTTTAAGCCTTCTCTCTTCATTGTAGCATGGAATTATTATGCAGATTTTTTGCAAAGTATATAATTGCTTAGTCCGGGAAGTTTAATTCCAATTAGTCTGAAAAACTGTCCTGTATAAAAATCAATGATTAGCGAACCCCTTATTAAGCCGGTAATCAACGCTCCACCTTTCCAGTCAACAACTCCTGTGGCATCCTTCTTTCTCCCGATGGTTTTTTCCATGCACCAAACCAAAATTCTGGCCAGGTATAATGACAAGAAGAAATACCCGATTTTCTGTTTGATAAATCCGGCTTTTTCTAAATTTCCTTTGAGCAGAGCATTGTTGTACCTGCGGTAATGATAAAGAAAAACATCGTGGGCACTAAACAACCACTCAAAGGCAGGCACGGTTATTACAAACTGGGTTTCATCTCCTACGCAGGCGAAGTTGCCAAGCCATTTCATAAATTCAATATCATCTTCTATGTGCTCAATAACATCAAGTAGCAACACTGCCCCAGCTTTTTTATCACCCAGAAATTGCTGAGCATCATCCATGGTTTTGAAAACACTGATGTTGGAACCAGCACGTTTTTCCTTAAAGTAAGCCAAGTCCTCTTCGGTGAAAAGGATGTCTACCGCCACCACCTGTATTTTGGGGTATTTTTGGGATAGTTGTTCGATGAACCATGTATCTCCGCATCCTACATCCAGAAGAAAACCTCCATTTTCATTAAGTTGGTTAAGTACTTTGCCTGATAGCTTGCATACTATCTCAAAACGCGCCAACTCCCAGGGGTGTCGCAGCAGGCTACTGTTTAATTTTGCTTCAACCAGATCCATTTCCACGCAAATCTAACCCAAAGGACCGAAGAGGCAAGGGGTTAAACAGTGAAATTGATGGAATTTAAGGGTAACTGTTCCATTTGATTATTTCTGCACTGTCTTTTTAAATTGTTTGTCATACCTTTGCACCCGCGTTGCCCGGGTGGCGGAATAGGTAGACGCGCAGGACTTAAAATCCTGTTGTCAGCAATGGCAGTACGGGTTCGATTCCCGTCCCGGGCACATTAAAAGCTGTGCAAGGCGTAGCTTTTTTATTTAGCATATCAGTTGTTTTTGAATTATTGCAGGCAGCTGATGGATTGCAAGCTTTGCACAGATTAACTTTGCATAATGTTTTTCAGAGTTTTACTTTTTGTCACCGTTGTTTTAATGGTCATTTCTTGTAAACAAGAAATCCTTGGTCGTTTTATCAGTGAAACCGATACGGCTTACAGCAAGGATATCAGGGATATTTCAGCCAAAATCAATAAAGATCCTTTCAATGCAGATTTGTATTACAAACGAGGCAATACTTTTTATTACCAAAAGAAACTTGGTGATGCGATACTGGATTTTGAGACAGCTGTAAATCTTGACAGTAATAATGCTGTTTACCATTTTAAACTCGGGGAGACATGTCTTTTGCAGGATTCTGCCAATCCTATCAAAACCTTACAGCACCTGCAGAAAGCCACAATGCTAAAAAAAGATTTTTACGAAGCAGAATTTGCCTTGGCTAAACTTTATCTATACAGGCAGATGTATGAAAAAGCCATTAAATCTTTCGAAAAACTTGAAAAGCAGTCTGAATATGCCGATAACGCCATTTTTTATAAGGGGATGGGATACAAAGAGCAAAAAGATACACTGAGGGCAATGCAGCATTTTGAGAAAGTTCTTCAGATTAATCCGCAGCACTATCATGCTGTGATGCAGATAGCGTCTATGTATGCAAGCAGGGGAGATGATCTTGCTTTGCAGTATTATGACAGGGCGCTTGCTGTGAATGAGGCATCCGATGAAGCATGCTATGGAAAAGGTTATTTTTACCAGCAATTAGGTGATTACCCTAAAGCCTTGGGGATGTATGACAGAGCTCGTCTAATAAATCCGGCGCACAAGCTGGCACTATATAATTCTGCATTTATTGCATTGGACAACAAACAATACGAAAAATGCCGTGATTTATGTAACAACTACATTGAAATGGATGGCAATAATGCCAATTCTTTTGCCATGAGGGGAACTGCCTATGAAAAAATGGGTAATAAAAAAGCGGCACTGCAAGATTACAACGCCGCTTTAGGTATAGATCCGAAGAATAATACTGCCTTAGCCGGCAAGCAAATCCTTACAGGGAATTAATCAAGGTCTGGTGAGAACCACTTTCTGAAAATGTTGCTCTGAGCCGTTAACAATTCTCCAGAATATAAGTTGAGTATTACTTTTTGATTTTAACTCCCACTCATTTCCATCGAAAAAGGTTACAAGCGGCGAATTATCTGAAGGCATAGAATAATCTACTTCATAGTCAGAAGGGTAGCATTTAGTTGCATTTTCTTTTACCAGGTATTTTGTGTTGCTGAAAAAGCTGTAAACGTCATCCTTCATACATGGATCCATTTCATCTGTCCATTTGGTGTCGTTTTCGGCACTATCTGCCCAGGCGCTGAATTTCCAGTCCTGCATCATCAGGATTTGTCTTACTGTTTTACCCGAAATGTCCGGGTAATTGGGGCCGTCTGATTTCTTGTCGCATGCTACTGCAAACATGATGATGCTTGCAGAAAGTAGGAAGATGGATTTTTTCATTTCTATTTCTTGATTGTCGATTGCGAATATACGAAAATTTCTAAGCTTCCCTCAAATCGTTAATGATTTCTGCCGCCATTCTAAGCCCGAAAAGGGCAGGCATGAATGAAATGGTGCCGTAAAACGACTTTTTGAAATTTGAACCGTCGGTAAGTTTCAGGCTGTTTTTATGCAAGGGACCGTGATTATATACCACCTTAAAACCACGGTAAATACCATGTCGGTGCAATCTTTTTCTTACCAGTCTTGCAAACGGACAGTTGTAGGATTCGCTTACATCGCCTACTGTCACAGCTGAAGCATCCGTTTTTCCGCCTGCGCCCATACTGCTGATAAAACGCTGTTTGTTTTCTACGCAGCTTCGAATCAGATATACTTTCGGAGAAATGCTGTCAATACAGTCCATAACGTAATCATACCTGTTTTCATAGATCATGGCGGTGGTGTCTTCCGGGCGTTGGAAGGTGTCTATAATCGTCAAATTTAGTTGTGGATTAATGTCCAGCATGCGCTGTGCCATAATTGCCGCTTTCGATTTGCCGACCGTGCTGTTGAGCGCGGGTAATTGTCTGTTTTTATTGGTTACATCCACTATATCACCGTCAACTATGGTAATGTTTCCAATGCCGGCGCGGCATACAAATTCTGCCGCATAACTGCCAACACCACCAAGTCCTACTATCAATACGCGCTTGCTATTTAGTCTTAAGAGTTGCTCTTCTCCAATCAATAACTGCGTTCTTTCCAGCCATGATAAATCAGTCATTTGACAAAGGTAAGACGCAAATTTGCTATTTTTGAAAGGTGGGTTCGCAATCCAATAAAGGACTTGGGCTGTTTTTTACAGTAGTAATAGTATTGATATGCCTCACGCTTGTTTTTTTTCGTGGCTACTGGTGGCGAAGTTTGGCAGATGGCCCGATGGGGGAATATTTTGGCAAACAGGCCGTTATAGACAACTACGGAGATGCTTTCAAGAAACTAGGCAAGGAATTTAAAATTGCTCCCGAATACCTGGCTGCTTTGTGTATGCTCGAATCAGGAGGTAGAAAGCCGGCAGGTTCAAGGTATGAAAAACATGTATATGCCAGGCTGCGGCTGGTTAAAATGGGTTTAAAAAGGCAATATGAGCATGTGAAGACAACTGATCTGGAAACTGCTGAGGATGAGGCATTGCAAAACCTGGCTACAAGCTGGGGGCCATTTCAACTGATGGGATATAAGTGCCTTTTATACGATATCAAAATCAAAGATTTGCGTGAAGAAAACGGAACCTACTGGGGTGTTAAATGGATTGATGAAGCTTATGGAAAGTTTCTCAGAAAAGGGGATTACAAAAACGCTTTTCATATTCACAATACCGGCAGAACCTTTCCGGCCAGCGGAATTAGCAAAACCCATGATCCTAACTATGTGAAAAAAGGGCTGGAGTTGATGAAATATTTCAAGAACAAATTGTAACGAAGAAGTAAAATCAGCTGGGTGAAATTCAAACCGCACGATTTTATCCGAAATTTGCTGTCATGCTAAAAAAAGTAGGCCTGTCATTTTTTATGGTTCTGTTTTATATTGTTGTTTTTGCACAACAAAAAATAGAAAAGCCATTAAGTAGCGTGTTGTCCCCAATGGCGGCATTGTTTTTTGAGGAAGGTCCGGGCAGGCTGTTTCCATCTGATTATGAGGGAAAACACTGGATTACAATTCAATGGAAAACAAGAGATTGTATTATACCCAATACCGGAAGTATTTATTCAAATATACAGTTCTTAAATATTGATTATAATGAATTTAAAGATTTAATATCAAATCCTTGCATTGCGTATTGCGATGTTGCTGGCAGATTGAATTCTCCTAGATTGCTGAATGATACTGCCAGGGTTCACAGTCGTGTAAACCAGGTACACGATGGGTTGAATAATGGCTTACCGGCAGCTTTTAAGGGCAAAAATGTAATCGTAGGTATTGTGGATATTGGTTTTCAAACCAATCATCCTACGTTTTACAATGCTGATGGAACGGTGTATAGGGTAAAAAAGTTCTGGCATCAAAACAATGGCAGTGGTGCCGCACCGAAAGGTTTTGCGTATGGTACCGAGTTTTCCATTTCCTCAACTATTCAATCGGCAAGAGACGATGATGGCACACACGGTACACATGTCGCAGGCATTTCCTCCGGATCGGGCTTTACTACTCCCCAGCAAAAATTTCGCGGCATGGCGCCGGAATCCGATCTGGTATTTGTAACTATTAAATACAGCAATGACACCCTGAAAGGAAGTGCATTGGGCGATTATGTAGTTGCCAATCCCACCATAATTGATGCCTATAAATATGTTTTTGATTACGCTGCGGCAGTAAAAAAGCCGGCAGTAACAAACCTGAGCTGGGGTATGCATACAGGGCCACATGATGGAACTTCTATTTTTGATAAAGCGGTGGAAACGCTCTCGGGTAGAGGAAAAATCATGGTGGGCGCCAATGGAAATGATGCAGGCAACCAGATGCATGTTACAACTACATTGAAGGGAGATACTGCCTACACATTTGTGGTTGACAGAAACCGGAAAGATTATCCCGATGAAAGCGTATACTGCGACTTATGGGGTGCGCCGGGCGAAAATCTGGGCCTTAATATTTCTTTGTTTGATACGCTGGGAAATCTATTGATTGAGGAACCTTATGTTTTTGCTTCAGGAGCTCCGGTGGTGAAGCGCACAATCGCAAAAGGCTCTGATACTATTTCGTATGTGTTTTCTTGCCAGAAAAGCTATGTAAACAACCAAAAACCCAATATTTTGGCCCTGATTAGATGTTCCAATTCGTCGAAATGCAGGATCAGGTTGGGAATTACCGGTAAAGGAACCATTCATGGCTGGAACAGTGGGCAGGTATACCGCTGGACCAGTGGATCGTTTTTGGATAAAGTGAAAGGTAATGATTATTCCGGTAAATATCTTGCCGGAACAGCCTCCGGAAGCATGGGTGAAAATGGCGGTACAGGCAAGCAAACGCTATCTGTGGGTTCCTATGTGAACCGCAATAACTGGATTGACTATACAGCTACTTATCGCGCTCAGAACTGGCTTAAAACAGGAGAAGTTTCCGTATTCAGCAGCCGGGGACCCACGGCAGATGGTCGTATGAAACCGGATATTGGTGCACCCGGTCAAATGATAGCTTCGGCAGTAAACAACAAGCAATTTGCAGGCTGGATGGGCGATTATACACTTTACCAAAGCCAGTTTAACGGTGAAACCCAATACTGGACAATGTTTAGCGGAACCAGCATGGCAGCTCCGCATGCGGCAGGTATTGTAGCATTAATGCTCGAGGCTAATCCAAGCCTGAATCTGAATGAGGTAAGGCAAATTTTGCGTGCAACAGCCATTCTTGATGATCTGACAGGCAATGACAGCAACAATAACTTCGGATATGGACGCATCAATGCATTTGATGCGGTAAAGTTAGCTTTAAGCATGAATCATACACAAAACATAGGTTCAGTGGACAATAAATTTATTCTATACCCCAATCCCTCCGCCGGTTTTATTTACATCAGAGCGATGGAGCCGGTTTCGCAATTGTTTAATGTGCAATTAACAGATTTGCAAGGCAGGAATGTGATGAACACATTCAGCGCGCCGTTTGGTGGTGGTACTATAAAAGCAGATATTTCCGGGCTAAGCAATGGAATTTATTTGTATACCATAACCTGTATGGGATACAAACAAACCGGAAAGCTTATTGTGCAGCGTCCATAGTTCCTGATATATAATCAAGGTATGATTTTATGTGCCTGTCCTTTTTGGAAGGATAGATATCCTCAATATTTACCATGATCCCGGTTTCTTCTACATCACCAAAGTGATGGTTGATGGCCGTGCCAAAAGTGCGCATACTGGGGCTGAGGTTCATGTATGAGTTGAAAAGCGGCGGGATGTTTTCGCCCAATTCCCTCACTTTCTGATTTATTAAGCGGTGGCCTTCTTTATATGGGAGTTCAGAAATTTCTGATAGAAAAGCACTACAGTCTGTTTCAGCAATTACCGGATTTGGCACTTTTACCAGCTTTTCCTTGTCAGGAAAGTAATGATGCATAAAACACAGTATCAGGTCTCTGGCAGTTCTGTTAAAATGGGTATACATGGTAACCTTGCCAAAAAAGTATCGTATATGCGGATAGATTACCACCAGTGCACCAAGTCCGTCCCACAGATTATCCAAAGAAAATAAACCTTTTCGGTTTTCAGCGCTGGGCTGGTAATGTGGCTGTACGAAACTTCTGCCGAGTTCGATGGTGTAAGGGAAATATTGAGATTTAAGGGTATCGCTGAATTCAAATATTTCAGTAGTGCTTAGGTGAAATGTGCCGTCTGTTATACGGGCATTATCGCAAACCTGAAAACGATATCCGCCCACTATTTCTTTGTCTTCAGGGTTCCATACAATCAATTGTTTGTATGGCTTGTCACCCTCATCAAATTCATCTATATCTGTTGATTTTCCGCTTCCGCCGCCAGCTTCCCGGAAACTCCATTCCCTGAGGCGGCCAACCTCTCTCATTAGAGCAGGTTTTTCATTTCCGTCAAAAATATAAATGTGGTTGCCAATGTTATTGGTTGGCCTAATTAAAATATCTGCTGTCAGTTCTTTCAGCAGCTCTTCTTTGAGCACTTTTTCAATAATCGGCAACATCTTGTTTGCAAGTTTAAGAAAGAAACACCAAACGGCTATGAATTTTTCGCAACAAAGGTTTCAAAATCGGTAGGGTTATGCCTCAAAGTGTAGACATAATCTCTGAGTAATTGCGCCCATTGGTGCTGACTGTGTCTATTGTCAAAAACGGTATGGGGGATGGGCTGCCCAAAACGAACATGTATTTTTTTGTCTTTTTGCTTAAACATTTCATCCGCCAGGTAAAACATTTCTATATTGGCCTTTAATCCCAGGCACTTTCTGAAATTAGCCAGTTTGTAAAACCAGTTTGAATTTTGCCCTGTAACATGGGTGGGAATTATTGGTTTTTGGTATTTAATGGCCCTGCTGATGAATGCTTTGTTCCATTCAAGGTCTTTCACAACACCCTTATTACGACGTGAACATAGTCCGGCAGGGAAAATCAATACCAATCGGTCAGAGGCATATACCTCTTCAATTTTTTTTAGTTGCTCGCGTCCCTTGGTGCCGGTTTTGTTTACACCAATAAAGACATCATTAAACTGAGGCAGGTTTAGCAAAATATCGTTCACAATAAAACTCACATCCTGCCTTGCTCGCGCCGCCTGACACAGAATTATCATGCCATCCATTCCGCCCAGCGGATGATTGGCAGCCACGATGGCTCCACCTTCAGCAGGCAAGTACTTATGACCGTCACCATCGTGGTGTACACCAAAAGCACTTAGAATATTGCAAGCAAAAGCAACGCCTGTAGTGGATTTTTCTTCTCGTAAAAACCCGTTTATCTCAGATTCATGAAGTGTTTTCTTTATCCACCGAAACACAAATCCGGGAATGTGTCTTGCAAGTCTTGGGTTTTTTGTCCTGAAAATCTTTTCGACATCTATCTGTACCGGCTCATTCATCTGTTTGCAATGATAATTAATAGCCTGTGATATTACCAGTAAAGCGGGTGAAAAACCCACTGCTTATTACCATTGTATTCAATAACTGGCAATGGCAGTCTAATTTTATCGGTAATATGTGCTAAAACTCTTACGGCTTTATTGGGATGATTTTTTAAATAACCCAATGAAATACTAGGGCCGAGATAGTATTGCCTGTAACGTTTTATATAGCTGTAATCGTAAACCTTGCCGTCAGATCCCTTCCAGATATTATCATCACCACCCAGCATTCCTTCAGCACCATAACCTAGGTTTAAACCAAGCCAACGTGGCCAGAAATTTGGTCTCATCCTTATTCTCTCGGGGTTTAGGTCTATCCAGTAGGTTTGTCCGTTATAATCTTTTAAAATTCTTTCAGCAACGCTGCTTCCCAGCATATTCGGACGATAATGGGCATAAGATGATTTATGAAATGTGACCCGAATAGGGATTCTAGGCTTGCCCCAGAACCAGTTTTGTAAACCTGCTGCCAATGTTCCTGTTGCATTGGCTATCATATCGCCACTACTGGCACCCCAGGCTCTGCTTTTTCCATCAAAATATTCAATAGGCATTTGAAAGGCAAGACTGAAAACACTTCCCAACAGCGCGCTCTTTTTTCTGCTGTAACCGGAATAACGAAAGACCGCCGAGGTTGCGGTAGCAGAGAAATAAGCACCAAAAACATGTCCGACTTTGTCCATTTGCTTCCAGCTGTGGTTGTCATTAATCCAGTGAAACGGACTCATTGGCTCGTTTTTATACCAAGTATGGTATAAAATGGCATGAGTTCCCACAGTGGCTGAACTCAGTAAAATCCAACTTTTTTGCTGACGTTTTAGAATGCTGGAGCAGGTGTCCTGTGATAGTAAAGTATTTATTGATATAAATATCAATAAAACTATGGTTGATATAAATTTACGTTTTTTAATAGATTAGTTTAGAATAGCGTTTTTTACCGCATCTAATATGGAAAATGCAGCAGCTGAATTTACAGATTCTGCATATACCCTAAGTACAGGTTCTGTGCCGCTGGGACGTATCATAACCCAACCTGCGTCGCCAAGGCGAAACTTGAAACCATCGGTATCTTCAATAGATTGGACTATGTAGCTTCCAAATGTGGCATAATCTCCGGCCTTACACTGATTCACAATATTATCTTTGGTTTCGGGATCCAGGTGAAGGTCGTAGCGTTCTACGGCAAATGAACCTATTGCATTGTAGATATCAGCAATTAAAGCCGAAATTGTTTTTCCGGTTTTTGCCATGTATTCCATCAATACGAGTCCCATCCAGATTCCATCTCTTTCAGGAATATGACCTTTTATAGCGATACCACCACTTTCTTCTGCCCCAATAAGAACATCATCTGTTACCATGCACTCACATATATATTTGAATCCGATTTTGGTTGTAATGCTGTCCAGTCCTTTTAGTTTGCAAAGGTGCTCTACTTTGTCACTTACACTAAAACTTTTAACGACCTTGCCTGAAAAACCTTTGTATTCTGTCAAATAATTAATCAAAAGCAATATCAGGTGGTGGCTATCAACAAATCTTCCTTTTTCATCAAAAAAACCTATTCTGTCGGCATCTCCATCAGTAGCCAGACCGCATATAAACCTATCATTATTGGCAACCATTTCAGCAATTTCAGGCAGGTTTTTCAAAATGGGTTCCGGTGCGCGGCCTTCAAACCCCGGATTATGCGTAGCATGAAGCAATGTGGCATCGGGCAGTAACTTTTTAATAACGTTTTGACCTGCGCCATACATAGCATCATAAACCAACCCAGAAGAAATAGATTGCAACGCATCCATATCAAATTGACTGCGCACATGATCCATATACATGGTTTCTAGGTCAACCCAAATAATTTCTCCCATTTTTTCATAATGCTTCAATGGGAGTGCCGACGATATTTCCCGTTCACCAATATAGCTTTCTACTTCATCAATAACTGCTTGTGTAGCAGGTCCACCATAACCTGCCTTGATCTTAAAGCCATTATAAGTAGGAGGGTTGTGGCTGGCTGTGATAATCACTCCTCCATTTGCCTTGAGCTGTTTAGCCCCCAGGCTTACCATAGGTGTACTTACTATACCTTTTGCCAAATGCACGGTTATGCCCTGTGAAGCCAGAATTCGTGCTGTTTCTTCGGCAAACATCTCACCGCCAAAACGGCAGTCGTGGCCTACAACACAAACCGGTTTATCTGACAGCCTTTGCAGCCATTTGGCCGTGGCCATGGCCACTTTACGAACATTGGCAGAAGTGAATTGGTCGGCAATGATTTCACGCCAACCATCGGTTCCAAATTTGATTTTATACATGTTTGAATTATCGATTTTTAATAAAATTGAACATATCTGCTTACCTGTGACCAATTGTAAACATTCAGTGCTTTCAGGTATTTGTGCGAATCCCATTCGGGAATCAATGTGCTGTTGATGCGGGTAAGAACCATATCGTATGACTTCTCCTGTATTAAATCTTCCATCGTTTTAAAACGATAAAGCAATCCCCATTCATAAACAACATCGGCAGTTATTCTATTCAGGGGTTTGTTGTTGATGTATATAACAATGTCTTTTACTTCATATTCAATGACCTTACCACGCTGTTTCCATTCTTCATGAAACTCAATACCTGTAACCAGCACATCATTTTTTAAGGTTTTATAATCGTGGTAATTATCTGCACCCAGGTTGAATAATACATCTTTATTTTCATTAAAAAACCGTTGCATATTTGTCATTATCATGTTGCCTGGATCGTCTAAATCATCAGTGTGAGCAACAATTTTATAATAAACATCTTTAGATTGAGGGATGGAAAACAATCCTTCAATATCGCGTTTCCCATAAAAGGCTTTGTCTCTTATTTGGATTACATTTTCTGGCTTTTTAGCAAATTGTCGCTTTCCGAACTGAACCACATTGAAATTGTAATTACGGCTATACAAAGCATCGGTAAGCTTGATCTCAGACGGTCCGTTAACATTGCATTCCAGTATAATTGAGGAGAGTGTGTTCCAGCTTTCCTTGAGGTCTATATAGCCGTAGCTAACTTTCCCTTTTTTACCATCATTTATAAATGAAATACCTACAATGGTGAAAGTTGTTTTATTTCGACCGCTGCTCCAGAATTCATGAAAAAAAACATTGGCCGTTTTATTAAAATGCGTTTCTGATGATTGCTCAATTGCTTGCAAAGCACTGGGCGAAATACGAATATTTTTTTGCGGAGAATCCCAAAGCTTGAGTGTCCCGGCCATTATATGCTTGTAACAATGGTTCTGCAATTCATAAACCATGTTAAATCCCATAGAGTCGCTTTGCCTGTTGATGTTGAGGTTAACAAGTACAGGTTTGTTTGTGTAACCGCATACCTCTGTTGCAAGCAGCACTCCAACAAATACAAAACAGCGATATGGGTTTAGAGACAGCAATATGAACCTATCAGGTAAATGCGTTTTCGCCGGTAATTTCGTGTCCCAAAATTAGCAGGTGTATGTCGTGTGTGCCTTCGTAGGTAACCACGCTTTCCAAATTGGCCATATGGCGCATTATGGGATATTCGCCTGTAATGCCCATACCGCCGAGGATTTGGCGGGCTTCACGGGCTATGTTCAGGGCAATTTCTACGTTATTACGCTTGGCCATTGAAATCTGAGCAGGGGTTGCTTTTCCGACATCCATAAGTTGACCCAGGCGCCAAACCAGCAACTGCGCTTTGGTGATTTCGGTAATCATCTCGGCAAGTTTCTTCTGCTGAAGCTGAAAACCGGCAATAGGACGACCAAATTGCTGTCTTTGTTTGCTGTAGCGCAAAGCAGTATCGTAGCAGTCCATGGCAGCACCCAACGCTCCCCAGCTTATACCATAGCGGGCGCTATTGAGGCAGGTGAGGGGGCCTTTTAGACCGGTTACACCGGGTAAAATATTTTCTTTGGGAACTTTCACATCATTGAAAACCAGTTCGCCCGTAGCACTCGCCCTTAAACTCCATTTATTGTGCGTTTCGGGGGTGGTGAAACCTTCCATGCCACGCTCTACGATCAAACCGTGAATTTTGCCGTCTTCATTTTTTGCCCAAACTACTGCCACATCGGCAAAAGGGGCATTGGAAATCCACATTTTAGCCCCGTTCAAAATGACGTGATCACCGGCATCTTTAAAGTTTGTGGTCATACCACCAGGATTGCTGCCATGGTCAGGTTCTGTAAGGCCGAAACAACCCATCATTTCGCCGGATGCAAGTTTTGGAAGGTATTTGCGCTTCTGCTCTTCACTGCCAAACTTATATATTGGGTACATCACCAGGCTACCCTGAACGCTGGCCGTGCTTCTGATACCGCTATCGCATCTTTCAAGCTCCATCATGATAATGCCGTATGTGGTGTAATCCATGCCTCCGCAACCATATTCAGCGGGCAATTGAGGACCAAAAGCCCCAACACCGGCCAGTCCGGGTAATATTTGGTGCGGGAATTCAGCCCGCTGCGCATAATATTCTATTATGGGTGAAAGATCTTTTTTTACCCAATCGCGAACCGAACCGCGAATAAGCTTTTGTTCTTCCGTCAGTAAATCGTCCACGCCCATAAAGTCGGGCGCCTGATAGTTGTCTTTTCCTCTGTTGGAGGCGTACAGTTCATCGAGATTTTGTGCCTGCATTTCGTTTATTTGTTTGCAAAGGTACATTGTTCCGTTTTTTTGTACATCAATACTTAACTACATTGGCAGCATGTTTTTTGTTTTTTTAGACAGTCAGGAAGTGAATTGCCCTATTGGGGTGCATGAGTTTGAGAGAAAAGAAGGGGTAAAGCTTTTTATCAGCGTTAAGGTGCAACTTAGTCATGTACCTGACATGGATCATATTTATCACGCCCTGGATTACACGCAGCTGGTGGATATTGTTAACGAAGTTTCAAGCCAGGAAAGGCAATTGCTGGAAACCCTTGCGGCCGATATTGCGGCAGAAATAAATACAAAATCTTCAACAGCTATAGAGAATATCCATATCCGCATCGAAAAGCCTCAGATTCCGCATGATCGTTATAATGCGAAAAGTTGTGGAATCGAGTACATCTTGAATTGTTGACAATATGAATTAAATTTGAATACTCTTAGTATGAACTTTAAATGGAGATTTGTTTTTGTGTCGCTTTTGTTTTTCCAAAAAATTTATGGACAGCAAAACATACCCGGTATTTATGGCTGGATAGAAGATAAGGAGACCGGTGAGCGTATTGAGAACGCACTCGTCATTGACAGCAGTGACTTGCAATACACCTACTCCAACAGAGATGGCTATTACAACATGGGTATTGGCAGCGGCAGGCATGTATTGCTCTTTGCGGCAGCCGGTTATTATGCAGTGAGGATGGTGGAAGATGTTTATTCATCAACGCCTTTCAATATTCAACTAAAGCCCCTGGAGGAAAATATTGACGATACAACCTGGAATAAATACCACGCCATTTTTGATCTGCGCGGCGGTCATGTGAGTCCCACTCGAAAGCAGACATTGCAGATGAATTCACTGCTTAGTATTCCCGATCCTGTTAAGCTGTTGCAGTTTTTACCCGGAGTATCCGGCGGTATTGAAGGATTAAGCGGCATGTATGTGAGAGGTGGTAATAGCGACCAAAACCTCATGATGATGGACGGATTGCCCATTTACGGCAATGGTCATATTTTTGGTTTTTTAAGTTCATATAACCCCGAATTGCTCGGAAGCACTGAGTTTTACCGCGGTGTGGCACCGGCACGTTATGGTGGCAGGGCGGGAGCCGTGCTGGATGTGGGCATAACAGAAGGTAATACAAAGACTTGGACCGGCTCATATAGCCACGATTTACTGCTTTTTAATGCTGCGGCCAATGGCCCCTTAAACCAAAGCGGATCGGTTACCGGAAGCTTTGGACTAAGACGCACATGGCTGGATATGTTGCTGCCCAAGGATGGAGATGTGTATGCATATTATGGCCTATATGATTTAAACGGTAAAGTAACCTGGAAGGTGGATGAGCGCAATAAACTAAGTTTTTTTGCCTACAGTGGCCGGGATAAATTGGCATCAGCAATCAGCACCAGCGATGTTGACTCTCTAAACAGACAACTTGATTTTAATCTTAAATTGGGTTTTAACTGGCAAAACAACCTATTTGGTATCAACTGGGCAAAGAAAATAAATAACCGGCATTATGGAAATTTCATGGTGGGTATGACCAGAGCTTCATATAGGGTCCCTTTTGAAATTGGCAGCAGCATTAAGTCGGACACTTCGTTTTCGTCATTTCAAATAAAAACAGAAAATTCGAATGCAATTACCAATATCATTGGAAAAGCAAATTTTGAATATCGTCTCAGAACCAATGCGCACTTGCGATATGGTGGAGAAGCGGTATTGCATTCATTCAATCCTTCCATACTGTATATTTCTTTGAGTAGCGCAGGTTCAACAGGCTTGGATACCACTTTTGGGCTCGATAATAAGAGTATTGCTCCGGAGATAAGCGTGTATGGAGAATATGAAAAAAACCTGGGTGCAGGTCTGAAGGTTAATCTGGGTGGACGTATTTGGTCATTCATAGGTGATGGGAAAACCTGGATACGTCCCGAGCCACGCATCCTCATAAGTCAGATATTACAGGATCAAAAAGCGCTTAAACTGGGTTTTAGTATAGCCAACCAGGGGGTGCACAGGCTTAGCAGTGTTAATGCCAATTTACCAGGAGATATCTGGTTCCCAACGGGTGGGATTATTCGACCGCAACGCACTTTGCAGATTACGGGCGGATTTTATCAGCCATGGAAGAAAGGGTTGGAATTTAGTATGGAACTATATCTTAAATCCTTTGACGGCATCACAGACCTAACCGGTCAGGATGAAAATGATTATGAACCTCGCTATTGGGAGAGAATGCTGGCGCAGGGTACAAGCAGGGCTTATGGGATAGAATTTTTGTTGATGAAAAAGATTGGAAGACTTAATGGAATGGCTGGATATACCTTGTCTCGCAGCGATCGCAATATTCAGGACATTAACTTTGGTGAATCCTACCCATTTCGATGGGACAGACGGCACAAAATATCGTTTCAAGGGGTGTATGCCCTTCAAAAAAACTGGACTATTCAATTTAGTGGCGTTTGGATGACCGGCAATGCTGTAACGGTACCCACCGGTCAGTATTTATCTGCCGATGGCATACTAGTGCTGGATTACACTGCTAAAAATAATTACCGTATGCCTTTCTACAGTCGCTTTGATTTTGGATTTACAAAGAAATTAAAACCGTACCTGCGCAGGTCTTATAATTCGTATTACGGAGTGAATATTTACAATATCGCAGCCCGAAATAATCCGCTGCTGGTAAGGGTTGATCAGCCGGCAGGCCAGGCTGTCCAGGCTTTTGGTATTTCCTATTTTCCATTCATTCCATCAGGATTTTACAGGGTAGTTTTCTAAACCATGAAAAAAACAATATTTTTAACAATTATAACTTTAGTTCTGGCGGCGTGCGAGACAAAACTTGACCTCAGCGAAGTTAGCGGACGCACCAGGCTGGTGGTTAATGGCCTTATCAACGATCAGGATAAGGTAGAAATACAGGTTAGTAAAAGTATTCCTTTGGGCAGTACCGGTGCGGTAGAGTTTATTAACAACGCTGTAGTAACTATGCGAGATGAAAACGGGAATGCAACAGGATTTACCTACAACGTGGGTACCGATAAGTATGAAAACCTTGTATTTAGGGCTTTTGCAGGTAAATATTACAGCATAAGTGTGAAAGCGCCCGGGTTTGATGAGGTCTTTGCTGAATTGGTAATGCCTGATAAAGCATCTAAAACGCCCTCTTCATGGAAAGATTCTACCGATCTTGATTCTTCAGGTTATCCTACCGGAACTTTAACTGTAAACATAAATGACAAGGGGATATCAAACAATTATTACCGCATTTCTTTGTTTTATTACGATAATATAACTGCTACCTGGAATTCACTAAAGCCTGTTACAAAAGATGCAGCTATTGAAAATGAAGCTATTGAAAGCGATAATGGATTATGGGTTTTTTCCGATAGGAGTTTTAATGGACAGCCAAGGAGTATTCCGTTTATCACGCCATTCGGGTATGCACTGGGAACACCAAAATATCTGGTGGTGACTGAAAGTTTGAGTGAACAGTACTTTAAGTATTTCAAAAGTATAGAGGACTATAAAAAAGGTGCCGGTGTTTTTGGTGAGGCTACGCCCGTATTTTCTAATATTCGAAACGGAGTTGGTATCTGGGCAGGTAGCAGCATAGCTCGCGACACAATTCAGTGATTTTTTTGTGATTTTTAATTGTTTTTAACCCGTTTGGTTTAAAATAAACGACCTTTGCGATTTCTGTTCAAATCGTGTCAAAACAACCTGCCATACATCTTAAAAATGCGCGTCAGCATAACCTCCGTGGGGTAGATGCTACTTTTCAGCACAATAGTTTTACGGTGGTTACGGGTGTTTCGGGTTCAGGGAAAAGCAGCCTGGTTTTTGACACGCTTTTTGCTGAAGGTCAACGCCGCTATGTAGAAAGCCTGAGCAGCTACGCCCGACAGTTTATGGGCAGAATGAAAAAGCCTGAGGTTGATTATATACTCGGTCTTTGCCCTGCTATTGCAATAGAACAGAAGGTAAATACGCGAAATCCACGCAGCACCGTAGCTACATCATCCGAAATTTACGATTACCTCAAATTGTTATTTAGCAGAATCGGACATACCTATTCGCCCGTGAGCGGTATGGAGGTGAAGTGTGATAATGTTACGGATGTGCTGCAATTTGTGCAGGGATTGTCTGCCAATACCGCTGTGCTTATTCTATCGCCATTAAACGATAAAGAATTAAGAAAAGATAAACTTGAGCTATTGCGACAGAATGGTTTTAGCAGGGTTTTGGTTAACGATAACATGCGGAAAATTGAGGATTTGCTCGAAAAGGGGCACGGCGAAACCGGCGATAATTTTCTGGTGCTGGATCGCCTTACTGTTGATTTGCAGGACGAAGAGTTTTTGAGCCGGCTTACGGATGCTGTGGAAACGGCTTTCTGGGAAGGGCAAGGCGAATGTGCCATTAGGCCGGAGGACGGGAGTCTTCATGTTTTTAACAACCGATTCGAACGTGATGGAATCACATTTGAAGTTCCTACACGCGATTTTCTGAGCTTTAACAACCCTTATGGCGCCTGTCGCAAGTGCGAAGGTTTTGGCAGTGTGCTGGGTATTGATGAAGATCTTGTTATTCCCGACAAATCACTGAGCGTCTATGAGGGCTGCGTAGCCCCCTGGAAAGGAGAAACCATGGGAGCGTGGCGTGAGGATTTTATTCGGCTGGCTCTGAATGCGGATTTTCCCATTCATAAGCCCTACAAAGAACTGAGCAAGGAACAGCGAAAGCTACTTTGGGATGGTACCAAAACACTGCCCGGTATTCATGATTTCTTTCGCTACGTGGAGGAAAAATCCTATAAAATTCAATACCGTGTTCTTTCTGCCAGATACCGCGGAAAGACACAGTGCCCGGAATGTATGGGTACACGGTTGCGCAAAGAAGCAGGGTATGTAAAGCTAAGGGCAATCAATCCAGGAGAAGCCGTTCCTGAGCGAATAAATCTTCAGGAAATTCTGCTAATGAATGTAGATACAGCGTATTTGTATTTTACATCGGTAAAATACGATGAAACTGAAACAGAAATTTCCAAGCGGATCCTGAACGAAATAATAACCCGGTTATTGTTTATGAAAAATGTGGGACTGGGATATTTGAGCCTTAATCGTTTGAGTAATACACTCAGTGGCGGGGAAAGCCAACGCATTAACCTGGCCACCAGTCTGGGCAGTAACCTTACCGGCAGTATGTATATTTTGGATGAACCCAGCATTGGTCTTCACAGCAGAGATACAGAAAGGTTAATCAGTGTGCTGAAATTGCTTCAGAAAGAAGGCAATACAGTTATTGTTGTTGAGCACGACGAAGAAGTAATGAAAGCAGCTGACCAGGTAATTGATATGGGGCCTTTTGCCGGTGCATTGGGCGGAGAAGTGGTTTTCAGTGGCAATTATCAGTCGCTTGTTGCAGATGAAAACAGCCTTACAGGTAAATACCTGTCGGGCAGAGAGGCTATAGAAGTGCCCAAAAATCGCCGTAAATGGAAACACAGCATTAAAATTCTGGGCGCTGAAGCCAATAACCTGAAAGAAGCCGATGTAGAATTTCCGCTGGAGGTGTTTACCGTTGTTACCGGTGTTAGCGGAAGTGGCAAGACCAGTTTGGTGAAGCAAATTCTGTATCCGGCCCTCAGCAAGGAGATTGGACAGTATATAAGTACCAAAACAGGCAGGCACATGGCTTTGGAAGGCGCTAAGAAGCTGGTAAAAGCGGTTGAGATGGTGGATCAGAATCCCATTGGCAAAAGTAGCCGTAGCAATCCTGTTACCTATGTGAAGGCTTATGATGAAATCAGGGAGCTCTTTGCCTCACAGCAGTGGAGCAAATTTAAAGGGTTTAAACCGGCTCATTTTTCCTTTAACGTGGATGGCGGGCGTTGCGATACATGTCAGGGAGAAGGGGAAACTGTCATTGAAATGCAGTTTATGGCCGACATTAAGCTTCCATGCGATGCATGCGGCGGAAAACGCTTTAAAAATGATGTTCTTGAGGTTACCTACAAGGATAAAAACATCCATGAAATTCTGCAGCTTACTGTAGATGAAGCCATATCGTTTTTTGCCGATGAAAAACCGATATATGAGAGACTCAGGCCATTACAGGATGTTGGTTTGGGTTATATTACCCTCGGGCAAGGCAGTCATACCCTTTCCGGTGGTGAGGCTCAGCGTGTGAAACTGGCATTTTACTTAAGCAAAGCCAATCCGCATAAGGATGGTGGTACTGTGTTCATCTTTGACGAACCCACAACTGGCTTGCATTTTCACGATATAAAAAAGTTGATGAACAGCTTTAATGCCTTGATTGATAAAGGGAACACCATTATTTGCATTGAACACAACCTGGATGTGTTAAAGTGCGCCGACTGGGTGCTGGATTTAGGTCCGGAAGCAGGTGAAAATGGGGGAGAATTGCTGTTTGCAGGCTTGCCCGAAGATTTGATTAAAGAACCTAAAAGCTATACAGCTAAATACCTGAAAGACAAATTATAAAAGATATTTATATCTATTATTACTTTAAGTAAACATCTGTTACTTTTTCCTTCAAAACAGCTACTTCTCCCGGAGCTGCATTTCTCGGTTTACTGACGTACCTTCTTTCCGTATAAATGACAGGTACCATCTTCTGGGTTTTGGCTTTGCTGTTTCTGGCAGCCAGTTCGGCAGCTTTCTGAATTACCGATTCCGGAAAATTCGGGCCTTTCTTTTTGATGATCACATGCGATCCGGCATAACCGCGCACGTGCAGCCATAAATCCTGCTTGGAGGCAAGTTTTAGCATGTTGTCATTATCTGCGGCACTTTTACCAATCCAGACCTCAAAGCCATCAATAGTATGCAGCTTATAAGGTTTACCTTCAGGCTGCTTTTCCGTTTGGTTAGGTGTGAGCGGTTTTATACGTTCTTCGCCTGAGGTGCTTAGCAGCGCATGCAATTCTGATTCGGCTTTATGCAGTGCAAATTCTGTTTTACTAAGATTATCAAGCAAATGCGATTTTTCAAGCCCTTCGTTCTTGGCCTTACGGTAAAAGCGAGCTGCATTTTCAGCCGCATCCATGTCCGGATTCAGCTTGATTCGTATGGGTTTATTGGTAAAAAAATCTTGCAAAAGTGCAGTGCCTACTCCTTTTTTGATTTGGTGGACGTGGGCAAGCACAATATCGCCAAGTTCTCTATAGCTGCGTCTGCTCTCAATTTCGGCTATCTGTTCCTTTAACTTAATTATCCTGGCCTTGTGCATGCTGATTTGTTTAAGCCAGTGGCTTTCCCATTGTTGTTTGGTTTGTTTTTTTCGTTGGTTTTTAACAAAATCGCGGGCAAAGGCAAACAGCCCCTCAGCGCCGGTTCCAAGTAACGCACTGCCATCTGCAGGTTTGTCAAATAATTTGGAATTGTCAGAAAAAATGCTTATATTGAGTATCGCAGTGCATTGAACCTGGTTCGCTTTCCCCAGTAAATCATTCACATTCAGTTCCCTGTCATTTTTAAGAGATAGCCTGAACATAGCCGTAGGAAAGGATATGTCATTTTCCAGCATCAGCACATTGCTCATGCGTCCAAAACCTTTTATAAGCAATTGGTTGTTCGCTTCCAGTTGAATCAATATAAGCCTCTCATTTTCAAATACAACTACATCGGTTATTTGCATTCCATGAAGAGCCTTAAACTGGCTAATGGATTTTCGACCTGGTTGTAAATTATTCTCAGGATTTAAAAAGTAAAGGTTGCCATCCACAAACTGCATAAGCAGTTGGAATATGCGCTTGTCGGCTGTTTTAAATACCAGCAGCAGTGCGTCTTTATGGCTGCTAAACGCGTCTATGAGCCTCGCGCCCTGCAATTGCTGTTTCAGGAAACAGCCTATAATCTGATAAGTGAGGGCGGATGCGTATTGCATTGGCCTACGAAATTACGCAGCTTACTGCTAATTCTTCGGCCTTAACAACAATACACACCCCTTATCCTGCCTGTTGGGGGTTTTTCTGCCCTTGAAGTTGATTCGATAGGCATATACACCTTCCTGACAGGGATTGCCATTAAAGGTGCCGTCCCAAAATTGTGTAGGGTTTTCACTCCTGAATACAATTTGTCCCCAGCGGTTATAAATAAGCATCTCAAACTCTACCGCACCAATTACCACAGATTCCAATTTATCATTGAACCCATCATTGTTGGGCGTAAAAGCATTCGGAATATAATAAACTACCGTATCTCGATAGCAATATTCGGCTTCAACACTGTCTTTGCATCCACCGGCATTTTGCACAACAAGCTTCACCGTATAGCGATTCTTTTCTCCCGTGTAATTGTGTTTAGGACTCACAGCCGGATCAAATGCCTCACTGCTGCCATCGCCCCAGTACCAGGCGCCGGAAGATGCACCAACACAGTTATTGAAAATACGCAATGTGGGATAAATAGGACTTAAACAAGGCGCTCCATTGGGAATACTGCCAATAAATGCGGCCGTGATGGCTTTGTATCCGGGTATTTCTATGCTGGTATCTACAATACAGCTGGTTTTTAGGTTTACTGCTGTAACACGATAAATGTTTCCGCTCAATGCATTGAGAGAATCGCCAATATATACAGGGCTCACATCCCATGTAAAACGATAGGGGTCGGCATCTTTCATGCGCAGTTTTATCCAGCCTTTTTGCCCAAAGCAAACAGGAGAGGAGGTTGCTGGTGAAAAATAGGGCTTGGGATGCCTGTAAATGGGAACAGCAGCCGTAGCCGGCTCACTGCATCCATCCGTAACTGTAACCATGTAAATGGTAGTCGTAGTTGGACTCACAAATGTTCCGTTGCCGGTTTGACCATTGCTCCACGAAAAGAAGTATGAGTACTTGTCTCCACCTGTCGCTGAAGCCCTCAGCCAAACAATTTCGCCAGGGCAAATGGTATCTGTTGGAGGATTTACTTTTACCTTAAGTGTATCAATTACATTTACATCAAGCGAGGTTGTGGCGGTACATGCCCCGGAAACCAAGGTATATGTAAGCGTGTGTTTACCACTGCCTGCTAAATAGGGATTAAAACTATTTCCTGTAATTCCTTTTCCGGTAAATGTTCCTCCGGGCAAATTAGCCGTTAGCAAATAGGGCGTGTTTTTAAAACAGTAATCCGTTACAGGATTAACAAACCATAGGGTTGGGGATGCGTCCACACGAATGTTGAAATTAACAGTACAACCCCATTTGTTTCGGAAAGTGATGGTTTTTGTTCCGGTTCCGGCCACAGCAGGGTTAAATGTACCAAGTGTAGCATTGGTAATGCCTGTTCCGCTAAAGGAGCCTCCTTTTTCGCCTGCCCGGCAATTGAAGGGTGCTGTATTTATACAAACAGCCGTATCTGCCTGTGCAGTGGGTTTGGGTCTAACGAATGCATTGATGGTGTCTGTACATCCGTTTTTGTTGTAAACAAGCTTATGGTTGCCAAAGCCGGCAAGTGAAGCCGTAAAGCCATTACTACCCGTAATTCCGGGACCAGTCCAAAAACCACCATCAGGATTTAGACCGAGCAGTGCGTTGTTCAACACCCGCAAGGGCGTTTCAATACAGAAAAACTGCGTGTCTTTTTTAATTATTTTGGTCGGAATGAGATATACGAACTTACGGTCTGAGCAAACCCCGTTGCGAATAGTAAGGGTGTCGATATAGGTTGTTCTGCCCAATGAAAAGAAAAAGCCGGGATCGTAATCGGGTAAATTAGGATTCACAATGCCCCTGCCTTTCCAGGTGTAGTTGGCTGATGGCCTGAAATTGGACAGTACTTTTTTACCTGCGGCCGGACAAAAAGTATCATTGGGACCTGCTTCACAAGGCAGTACGTTTAATCGGGTGGTATCTTTACAACCGCCACCATTCCAAATTATCAACTTGGTGCCTGCTCCGCCCATTTGACTGGGATTGTACCAGCCCCAGTAAGAATTGGTTAATCCGGGAAACCAATTGGGGTATATTCCTTTTGGCGAAAAAGCAAGCGTATCGGAGGTTCTGGATTCGCAGGTGGTGTCAAACTTGGGAACTACCATGTTTTCAACCCTTATGGTTTTTACACTTTTGCAGCCCTTCCATGTGTAGGTATCCTGATAAATGCCCGGAACATCGGGGTTGAATATACCGGCAGACGTTATTTTTGGCCCACTCCATGTTCCCCCAAGCGGACCATACCACCAAACGGCCTGGGGTGGTTTTCCGGGACAAAAAACATTTTCCAGATTCCACGGAGCGGTAGTATTAACAAAAACGGTATCTGAACAACTGCCAACCTGATACCATACTTTGCATTTTCCCCAGAATACAGAAGGCTTGAACTCACCGGTTGTTGAGTTTACAATTCCGGTCCCCATCCATTTGCCACCGGCTGGCGTCGCTCTCAGGAAAATATTGGGGCCATAGTAGCAAATTTCGGTATCTGCCATTGCCACGGGCGGGTCCAGAACGACAATATCTACCGTGTCAGCCGAAGGTATGGAGGAGCCATCGGTTACCCTAAGAATATATCTTGTATTGGTATTGGGGCAAATTCTGTGAGGGCCTGCACCGGAAAGGGTGGGTGTCCAGGTATATACGTATTTAGATGTATTTCCTCCACTGACAGTAGCGCGCAGCCAGGTACAGCTGCCTTTACAAATGGTGTCGGAATCAGCTTTAAGAATAACTTTAAGTGGACAATCAGATACATTGAAAATCAGTTTACTGGTTGTTAAGTATACACTATCGCAAAAATCTTTCCAATAAACATTAAGCTGAAACGTATAACTTCCATTTAGGAACAACGGACCATTTGTGTTTACCGAGAATATAGTGGCTTTCCCTCCGGTGCAGTTGTCGGGCGTGATAGACGTGATTCCTAAGCCGCCAAAGGGACCTGTTAACGATCCAAGCAATGCTTTTATACTGTCACACGGGATATTTCGGTTGCTATTTACTTTAAAGGAAGTTGCATTGCATTTTACTGTGCCATTTAATGTGAACAATGGAGTGGGAGGCGGAACAATGGTAGTAATAATATCGGCTTCCCAGCCATAGCAGGCAACACTTTTATCGCTTTTGAAATGAATGGTTATAAAACTGTCCTTACTTACAATGGTCTCCGGCCCCTTACTGCCACTCCATTTTCCCAGCAAGGTGGCAAATGTGTCTTTGCCATCGAAAATACGGAGAATATCATTGTCCTTTTCTGTGCAGAACGATTTGAATTTCAGCGTAATGCTTTTGGCACCCGGAACACTTAAGGTAAGTGTGTAATTTTCATTATGGTCATAATCGCCTTTGGTTCTACCCTTTTCACTATCCTTGAAAACACCTTTGCACACCCTTACGCGGCCATTTTGCATAAAAACTTCCGTTTGGGCTGCCGAAAAGTGCGCCCAACCTGTCAAAAACAATATGCAGGCCAGCTTATTAAACATCAGCGGGTTATAGTGATTTCAGGGGTTTTGATGGGGTTACTCCAATTTCCTGCGCGGTCTTTAATCCTTACTGTAAATGATGTTGTTTCTATGTTTCCGGTGCCCAATAAAAACACATTCTTTAGGTTCATCATCATTTGACCTTTAATGCGAATTTTAGCATCCACAGGTGCCATGGGCGGAACATAGTAAAAATCAGCCTTGGCGAGCCTTTCATCCTGCACTTCCAGGCTGTTGATGTCGGCATTGTCATGGCCCAAATCACCGTCTCCATCTTCGTAATTGAAAGTGATTTTAAGTGAATCAGTAAATTGTTCGACCTGGGTAGGTTCAATTTTAACCAGGGCTATTCTCGGAATTGGATTACCCGTTGTATTTACCACTTCCTTACAACTGTTCAGTATTGGAAATGCAAACAGGATCAATATGCTGAAAAACACAATTCTCATGGTATTCTAAGGGCAAAGTATTTTTTAAGGAAGAACATGCTGTTGGTGTTAGGCAGCTGGTAATTGTTGTTGACATTATCGCTGCAGGTAATACGGAACCAAACCACATCATAAGACTGCATGCCTGAGGTTGAAAAGGGATAATACCATACATAGGGTGTAGAAGTTGCATACAAACCGGGGAGGGTTTTCGGCGTTCCTTTCACCAGTGGTTTTTCGTTGGCAGGGTCAAAATTCTCAGGGTTAGTAGACCAGTTTATGCTCATTCCTGTCAGGTTGTCCTGATTTAGCACATCGTCTGCAAGAGCAAACCAAAGCTCCAGGTTTTGGCCTGCCTGTGCAACCATGGGTTCATACTTACCACCTCTGCCAATGGGAGAGCCATTTAACAAAGCCTGCACGCCCATAATCTGCGGAGGAAAATTCACCGGACCGGGCTTATTGCCCTTGGAATCGGGAGCGCCTTTGTTAATCCACTGTTTCAGGTTGTTGAGTAATTTATCTTTTACAGCCGGATAATTACTTCCCGGATCCAATACAAGTGGCATTATGCCTGAGTTTCCACCCAAATCCACAGTCATTCGGTATGTGATGATGCTTGCATCCGCATTGCCAGGTAATACACGGGCGTTAAAGGTGCCGGCTTGGTCGTTTTTAATGGGTTTGACGTTCACTAAAGAAGCGAAGGAGCTTTCAACGGTTCTGAAATCCGGCTCGAAAGTGCCGTCATGGCAACCACTATTGGCGCAGGTCGGTGCGAACAAATCTCTGTGCAAGCCCTGAATACTGGTAGCATCGGCAGATGAATCGCGGGAGCTAGTAGTATCCCTGTTTATCTTAATAGGTTTGCCATAAGGATTATCGCTAAGAGAACCTTCTTTTTTGCATGCAATTCCAAAGACAAGCAAGGAAGATAAAACTGCCGGTATTATATGCCTCTTTTTCATCACATTCTCAGAAATAAACTTTTAGACTGAGGGTCGAGATACGGACTGGCCTTAACTTCATCGTAAACACCAAATATATCTGCAATGGTTGGGACAATATCCGTGAGCTTGCCTACTTTATTGTTTTCAGAGCCTACTGTCATTTTGGGGACATTCTTGCCTACCATTACCGACCAAACACGCATGGCATTGGCATCGCTATGGTCATAGGCATACCAGTCATTTTCGTCCAAAATAGGGTTGGGGTTGAGGTTCCTGCCACATTCCGGTGCAATGATCATGATGGTTTTTCCCGACATTTCCGGAATATTGTTTTGAATATAATTCCATAGCCAGCCCACAGAATGATCAGCCCTGTGCAGACTGCGCAAGTAACCGGTAAAATTGCTATGACAACCGTCTACAGCACTCATATTCAAGGTGAGGAACTTGGGCTTAAAGTGACGCAAAACCTCGGCGGCATAGCTTATGGTAACTGCATCGCCGTTATCGGAAACCGGAGGACGTGGAATAAGCCCCTGATCCTGCCGCTGAAATACTGCACGGATAAATTCCTTGATTTTGGTTTTTTCTTCGTCCGTATTTTTTATGGTTTCCAGTTGATCCACGGATAAACCAAAACTCTGGTCCAGGAAGTTCTTCATAAAATACATGGGTTCCAGTTCGGCCCGAGAGTATGGCTTGCCATTACCTAATATTTCTCTGCCAACTCCACCGAAAGTATAAGGGGCAGCAAACATATTGCCGCCATATTGAAGTCCGTAATCCGCATTTTTACTGCTGTTCAGCAGGGGAGTGCTGTTGCCTAGGCCATTGGCAATAAACCACGTATCAAGAGCCGCAAAACCGGCATGTTTTCTCAGGTATTCAAAAATGGTGGGGTATTTGGGTCTTGTTTTAAGGCCCTGTGCCGTGCCTAGGCTTCCTGTAATGAGGGTGTTGAGACCAACATAATGTCCTGCTGAAATGGCCGACATTTCTTTAAAAACCGTTCCTGTATCTTCCATGCTTTGGCTCAGAATTCTGGGAATGGGTTCACTTCCTCGGGTGGCACCGCCTCCGGGGTCTGTACCATAAACAATTTTACGGTCTGGGGCGATTCCGGTAAACAGGTTGGGCATGATGTTACCGGCTGCACCTGTCACTTCCTGGCTGTCGTCCAGATAACGCTGCAAAACACTTTCTTGCTGCCGAACACCACCGGCAAACATCACCATAACTACATATTCGGCTTTGGGTGCATTGGTCCTGGCAAACATTCTGCCGGTGGGCAAAATGTAAGGGGCTGCAACCGTACCGGCCGTTACCATTCCGGTTTTCTTGAAAAAATCTCTTCTGTTCATGGTTGTTTATTAATAGTACTGGTATTCATCGCTCACGGAAAAGGCAGTGTAAACCATCTCGACCGATACGTTAGGATTGCTGTTTATGTAATTGATAAAAAAGGTCTTTTCTCCCTCAGAAGGATACCTCAGAAAAAAGCGCTTATAGCATTTTTCTACAAATGCGGCTACATCGGCTCGCATCTCGCTGTCTTTAGGGATTTTTAGCGTTGATGTATTGAAATAGTTACTCAAAACCATTTCATTGGCAACATTGCGATCTCCTATGCTGTATACAACATTCTGTGTTTTATAGAGCCGAGTGGGAGAGATAGGCACCTGATACAAGTTTGTGTAAAGAATGGAAATGTATTCCGCATCAGATTTTCGTTTGGTTTTTAGGCTTTTATCTTCATAAACAACCTTGTCATTCACTCCATAGGAAACGTTTTTCTCCTTGGTGCATCCGGAGAACAGTAGAAATGCAGAAAAAATGACGGGGATGATTTTACCTGAACTGTGCATATTCATCGGTTTTGATTACGGCTTTTTGTACTTCCTGTAAATTGTTGCTGCGTATGTAGTTGCCCAGCAGATTGATAACTTCCTGTGTGTTGGCATCTCTTTGCAGCAGTAAATAATAAACCCATCGTATTTGTGCTTCATAGAACTCAGGTGTATGGGTTAAGACATCACAATATTCATTTTTGTTGGCTGCCCATCGACCAAAAATTTGTCTGGGTATGTTTTTATCAATAATATCATATGCAGCCGAGAACTCATCTTTGATAGGCTGGCGCTGAAACAGATCATCAAAACTGGCATTTACATAATTGAAGCTGTTCATATTGATTTGGTCATAAATAGAGTTATTCAGCATGGCAGCGCACATGTCACTGTATGTGGCCTTGTTTTTTAGTAGTTTATACCTGCTGTTCAACACATCTCTGTATTGCTTTTGGGCTGCTTTGGCTGAGTATACACCAACCGAATCCCCATTTAAACGGGAAATTGTTATGCTAAACTCAAGAATGCCAATATTCTGTGCGATATCAGCGTCGCTGGCTCCTTCCAGAAATCGGGCTTTACTCAAATCATAAATACGCTGTATGGCAGCATGCCGGTAAGTGGAATCCCCGGGGTGATAGGTTGTATCATACAACAGCTTGCTAACCAATGTGTCCCGGGCATGGATGCTTAGTTTGTTCCTCTTTAGGAATTCAGTGTGGTAAACCCGCTCTGTATCGGTTGGCTCACGCCCCAACAGATCAATAAAATAACGGTTTACATAATTCTCAACTTTGATGGTGGGCACAGACCGGTAATCCGGCGGCTGATTGCCGGAAATGAGAATGTCTTCAGTTTTCGTGCACGAAGAAATCAGCAGAAAAACCAGGCTGAGGGGGAGGGTAAACTTCAACACTATCACAATGTTAAACAATAAAATTGACAATTCAAAGAAATTGATACATATTGGCAATAGTTAAATATAGTTATAATATTAATATACAATCATATAGAATTATATATTAAAATCTTTTATTGATTATATTGCATCAAAAGCTTTTTGTGGATAAAACAATAGATTTTCCTGGCTTTACTTATATTTGTGCTGATTAACTAATAGAAATGGCGTTTTATCATAAATCTGGACAAATTCCCGCAAAAAGACACACCCAGTTTCGCAAGCCCAACGGAGAGTTGTATGCAGAGGAACTGGTTAGTACTGAAGGCTTTAACAGTATCTATTCACTGATCTACCATTGCCATCCACCCACACTGGTCAGTCATATCGGCGATCCTTTCAGTATAGAGCCAAAAATTGCCATGCCTAAAAATATGCAGCACCGCAGTTACTTGACCTGGAATGTGCCTTCAAAAGCCGATTACATAGAAAGCCGGAAGGTCTTATTGATGAATCATGATATCCATATTGGAGTTGCAGCTCCCACTGAGAGCATGAAAGACTATTTCTTTAAAAATGCCGATGGTGATGAGGTGCTATTTATTCACGAAGGAGAGGGATTTCTTGAAACCATATACGGTCGCATTGATTTTGAGTATGGCGACTATCTCGTAATTCCCCGCGGAACCATATATAAGCTGCATTTTAACGGCACAAGCAACCGAATATTTTTTGTAGAATCGCCTAGTCCTGTTTACCCTCCCAAACGCTACCAGAACAGCATGGGTCAGTTGCTGGAACATTCGCCCTATTGCGAGCGGGATATAAAACTGCCTCACAGTATTCAAACCCATGATGAAATGGGGGAGTTTAAGGTAATGATTAAAAAACAGGAATCCATTTGGCCATATACCTATGCTACACACCCTTTTGATGCGGTAGGTTGGGACGGATTTTTGTACCCTTTTGGATTTAGCATTCATAATTATGAGCCCATTACCGGCAGGCTACACATGCCGCCACCTATTCATCAAACATTTGAAGGCAGGGGATATGTGATTTGCAGTTTTGTACCACGGCTTTACGATTACCATCCATTGAGCGTTCCTGCACCTTACAACCACAGCAATGTGGACAGCGATGAGATTCTGTATTACGTTGACGGCGATTTTATGAGCCGCAAACATGTGGAACGCGGCATGATTACACTGCATCCAAAAGGCATTCCTCACGGACCGCATCCCGGAACAGTGGAAAAGAGCCTGGGGCAGAAAGAAACCCGCGAACTGGCCGTGATGATTGATCCTTTTTCTCCCTTAATGATTACAGAAGAAGCCTTAAAACTGGAAGACCCTACTTACTGGAAAAGTTGGGTAGAATAAATTATTATATACTTGAAAATGAAAACTTTGAAACTTTTAAGCATCCTTATTTTAGGGTGTGTTTTTATCACATTGCAGGCACAGACAGGCCCCAATAACTATAGCAAAAAGGTAAATAAAACGTATAAAAAGCTGGTAAAAGCCGCATCGAGGCAAAACCACATGCTTGAAGGGGACAAGCAGGCCACCCCAAATCTTTTCTGGGCACAGGAATATATTGCTACCATGGATCCTGCCACAGGCAAACCAACCCCTGAAAACATACTGACGGCAATACAACAAAGCGGAGCCACTAAAAATTTGAGCCGCAGGGCCATGCCTGGCATGAGCGTTACTCCCTGGGTTGAAAGAGGTCCCAATAATGTAGGCGGTAGAACCCGCGCTCTGTCATGGGATCCCATTGATCCTACAGGTAAAAAAGTTTGGGCTGGTGCTGTTACCGGCGGATTATGGTACAACAATGATATTACGGATGCAAATAGCAAATGGGTTCAGGTAAGCGGCTTATGGAGCAACCTCACTGTAAGTTGTCTGGCGTGGGATCCAAATGCGCCGGGAACCGGCTATGCAGGAACAGGAGAGGGTTTTGGTACCAGCAGCAGCACCTCCAGAGGGTTTGGTATTTGGAAAACTACAGATTCAGGTAAAACATGGAATCAGCAATCGTCCACCACCACCTTCTATTATGTACTGGATATAGTAGTGAGAAATGAAAGTGGCAGCAGTGTGGTTTATGCTGCCATTGATGCCAATACTTACCAGGGAACTACATTTGGTTTGAGCAATTATGGCCTGCATCGCAGTACCAATGGTGGCAGTAGCTGGACCAATGTAATATCCAGTGCCCCTAACGGGCAAAAATTTGCGGTAGCTGATATTGAAATAGCTGCTGATAACCGAATCTGGATTGGCACGCGCAACAATCCTTATGCAGGCACCGATAGGGGAGCCGGTCGTGTAATGTATAGCGACAATGGCACAACCTGGACTACCAGCTATACACATACCAACAAAACCGGCCGGGTAGAAGTGGCCACAGCGCCGGGAAAACCCAGAACTATTTATGCCATGATTGAGCACAACCTGACTGTGGATGCCATCATCGCTACCTACGACAAAGGAGCCAACTGGACGTCAAGAACCGAGCCTGATGATGCCGACAATGGCATTCCCAATACGGATTTTTCGAGAGGTCAGGCCTGGTATGATTTGATTTTGGCTGTTGATCCCAATGATTCCATGATTGTGTATGCAGGTGCTATCAATATATTCAGAAGCGCCAATGGTGGTAGTTCATGGACACAGATTAGTAAATGGGCAAATAATGCCAATATGAACACCCTCAATTGTCCGTATGTTCATGCAGATCAACATGCATTTGTTTTCAAACCCGGCAGCAGCACAACCTGTATTATAGGTAATGACGGTGGTGTATTCTATAGCAATAATATTGGCTCAGCTGCTACCAGTTCAACTGCCATTGCAGAGCGCACATACGATTACAGCACCACGCAGTATTACTGGGGCGATATGGCGCAAACTTCAGGTTCCAACCTCATGATTGCGGGCGCCCAGGACAATGGAAGCCACCGATTTACCACAGCTGGTAAAAATGCCGTAGGTGGGCTCACAGGTGGTGATGGTGCTTATTGTTTTATATCGCAATCCAATAGCAACAAACAAATTACTAGTTATGTGTACAATCAGTATTACTACACACTGGATAACTGGACAACACCAACAGCTTTTACGTTAAATAATGATGGTGCCACCGGTCGTTTTATCAATCCTGCAGAATGGGACGATAACGGTAGTGGTTTATTTTCTGCAAAAGGAACCGGAACTTTGTATAGACGCACTCTGACAACAGCCCCGGGTACGCTTCAAACCATCACATTTGGCGGCAGCAATTATGCCAGTGCTATAAAAGCCTATAAATTGGGTACAGGTAAAACCAGATTATGGGTAGGGAATGAGGCCGGCAAATTGTATGTAACGGATGATGCCTGGGCTACAATGCCTACATTCACAGATAAAACCGGGACCATCAATGCAGGTAATATTTCCGATATAAATGCACTTAGAGGAGGAGATACAATGGCTGTAACCTTATCTAATTATGGTATTCGCAATATATACCTAAGCTTAAATGGCGGTACTACATGGACACAAAAGGAAGGCAACCTGCCTGATATTCCGGTATGGAGTATTTTACTGAACCCAATCAAACTGGGCGAAGCTATTATTGGTACTGAAACCGGCATTTACGGCACCGACAACATATTTGCTACAAGTCCGGTTTGGACAGCCTATACCACAGGGATTGGTTTCGTGAAAATGCGCAACCTTCGCTACAGACCCGCTGATAAAATGATTATGGCGGTGACGCATGGGAGAGGAGTGTTTACCAGCGATGCCTGGGCTAAAAACCGGCCCATTCCGGCTTTCGGAACCAGCAGCCGCGACGTATGTACCAATCAGGGTGTTACTTTTACAGATAGTACACTGAATGATCCAACTGCCTGGAGCTGGACAATTACACCGCGCAATATGGTTTACTTATCTGGTACAGACAGTACCAAAAAGAATCCGGTGGTGCGTTTTACCAAGGGCGGAGTTTATCAGGTGAAACTGACTGTCACCAACAGCATTGGCAGTAATTTCATTGTGAAATCAAGCTGGGTAACTGTTACAGACACTGTTCCATTTACTGCTACTGTGAATATGAGTCGCACCAGCTTTTGTAATGGCGATACATTTACATTGTCCGTGAGTGTACCTACTGCTTTACAGGGAACCATAACTTCCTATTCCTGGAGAAGAAATACAGCCAACACAGTTTCAACGGCAACCTATAACCTGGCACCTATAAAAAACGACAGTTTTAGTGTTTTGCTCAGCAGCAACAAAAAGTGTGTATCACCGACCAGCTATCGCACAGCAGTAGTGAAACCAACAGTTTTTGATATTGTGAATGCATCGGCAAAAATGTCTGCAGGAACCGGATGTACAGGACGACCATTAACACTGAGTGTTACAGGAACAAATACCGACAGCAGTCCAAGCTGGAACTGGTTTAAAAATGGTAATCCTGAATCAGGTAATTTACCCACACTAAGCATACCATCACCAGCAAATGGCGATAAATACTGGGCTACGGTAAATGTAAGCGGGCCATGTGTGAGACCGACCAATTTGATTAATTCGGATACGGTTAGTTTGGTAATCAATAATACGCCTGCATCGCCACAGGTAACCAGAAATTTTGATACCTTGTTTGCGCAAAACATGGGCAGCGGAACCTATCGGTGGTTCAAAGCAGGTGTTCTGGCGGGTAATGGCATGATTTTCAGGGCAACTTCCAATGGAAATTATCGTTGTGTTTACACCGAAAATGGCTGTGCCAGCGATACCAGCCAGACACTAATTTTCAACAGCCTGAGATTGCAGGATATCGGTAATTTGCAGGTGCTGTATCCAAATCCTGCGTCATTGTTTGTTATGTTGCCTGCTGAATCATCCGTAAACAGTTATGCGGTTATTTTAGACAGCAAAGGTAGTTTGGTGAAGACTGTAACATTAAAGAATGCAGTCAATTATGCTTTTAAGGTTGATATTAAAGAGTTAAAACCTGGCAGTTATTTTATCCAAACGGTTACCGGAAAGTCATACAGATTTATTAAAGAATAACCATTGCGCATAAGAATAGGCGGTGTACCTGAGCATTTTAATCTGCTATGGCAAATGCCATATACCAGGGAAGTGTTCAGAAGCAGAGGCATCACCTATGAATGGTTTGATTTTCCGGGCGGGACCGGAGCAATGTCTGAGGCCTTAAAAAACAGGGAAATTGACATTGCTGTTATGCTTACAGAAGGTGCCATTGCTGCCATAGCTGGAGGAGAAGATTTTGCCATACGGTTACCATTTGTCATGTCGCCGTTAATCTGGGGCGTATTTGTGAATGCAAACAAAACAAATGAAGAACTTCCTGTATTGCAGCAGGCCAGGTTTGCGGTAAGTCGTTTGCAAAGTGGAAGTCATTTGATGGCTAAGTTTTTTGCCAATCGAGAGGCTGGAATTACGCTCAGTGATGAACCGTTTGTTATCACTCAGCATATAGATGGAGCGAGAAAAGCATTGGCTGAGGGCAATGCAGATTATTTTCTTTGGGAAAAATACATGACTTCCATTTGGGTTGATAAGGGAGAATTTAGGCAAATTAGTGAAATAACCGCACCATGGCCGGTATTTGTATTTGTAACCCAAAAACATGATCTGGCTGATTTTATTATGTTAGCCGAATCCTTACAACAATCTTTGGAGAATTTCTATTGTGGCAATATTATGGATTGGATTGTACCATTATCAGAAAAATACAATATATCAGAAGAGAACGTAAGGCATTGGCTGTCTAGAATAAAATATTATGATGGCAATGGTTATTGGCCTGACAGAATATCGGCAGCAGCTTTGATTATGAAGGCAAATGGTATGTTAAGAACTTTACCTAAGCGCACAGATTTAATCGTTACATAATTTACATTATGTTAAGTTATAGTTTTAAAAATAAAGGGAATCTCTTCCCTTTATTAGTTTTTACTTAATAGACTCAAGGTTTTTTATCTGTGCACTATAAGCCTCGGCGGATGCCTTATCTCCCATCTCAACAGCGCACTGTTTGAGTGCTTTGTAAATATTTATTTGGTCGGCAATACCATAAGCTGAGTTCTCACTGGCTTTTTCCAAATGACCTCTTGCACGACCAAACAAAGAAATCAGACTTGCGTTCAATTCCTTCATTTTAGCTGCATTAGCCCTGGACATTTGATCATAATA
>VHBA01000002.1 GCA_016872175.1 Sphingomonadales bacterium
TGGGTGTGCTGAGGCCGTAACCGTTGTTTTCAATCAGAAAAATGACGGGCAATTGCCACACGGCAGCCACGTTTAAGGCTTCATGGAAATCACCCTCGCTGGTGCCACCGTCGCCACTGAAAACCACAGAGACTTTACCTTCTTTATTCAATTTGTGCGCAAGAGAAATGCCGTTTGCCACACCCAGCATGGCGCCCAGGTGGCTGATCATTCCCACAATGTGGTATTCTTTGGTACCAAAGTGAAAACTGCGGTCTCTGCCTTTTGTAAAGCCTGATTTTTTGCCTTGCCACTGCGCAAACAGCTTGCGGAAAGGGATGTGGCGCGTGGTGAAAACACCCAAATTTCTGTGAAGAGGCAGGATGTACTCATCTTCATGCAAGGCAAGTGTGGTGCCCACGGAAATGGCCTCCTGGCCCATGCCGCTAAACCATTTGCCGACTTTTCCCTGCCGCAGCAGAATCAGCATCTTTTCTTCAATTACACGGGGCTTTACCAGATTGCGGTAAATATTTATCAGTTCGTCGTTGCTGAGGTTTTGGCGGTCAAATTGCATGACGGCGCAAAGGTAAGTCACAAAAGCGGATTGGAATCAGAATGCTTCGCCGAAGGCAAAGTAAAACCCGGATTGGCCTTTT
The DNA here is from genome assembly GCA_016872175.1 of Sphingomonadales bacterium. Lineage (GTDB taxonomy): Bacteria > Bacteroidota > Bacteroidia > NS11-12g > UBA955 > RGEC01. The sequence goes on from VHBA01000002.1 coordinate 639, forward strand.
TGTCCAACGGCATAATCAATACGCAGGTTAATATTTTCCTTTCGGTCGGCAACAAAACGCAGGCCTGCATTGAAAGCGGGCTTAAAAGGATTGACAAAAACATCGGCAGATTGAGAAAAAACCGTGCCTGCTCCTAAACCAATGGCGGCGCCCCAGCGTTTGTGAATACTTTTGCGAATTTCACCATTGAAAACCAACATTCCCCGATCGCGGAACCTGCCCAGGTAATAGCCACGAAGGTATCGGTCGCCACCCAGTAAGGCCAAATCAAAGAAATGGGTAGGAGCGGAGAGGTAAGAAAAGGCTGCCCTGCCTGCTGCAATGCTTTTTGCGCCAACTTTTTTGTATGCTCTGCCGTCAATCTGAATTCTGATGCCATTGCCTGTAGCAACTGCCGAATTTCGGGTTATTTGCACATCCAGGTAAGCACCTTTAACCGGGTTAAGCATATTGTTGCGGCTGTCATGCAGGCATTGAAGTCCTGCGGCTGTTACTTTTAATGAGGAAGGAGATAATGTTTGTTCAAATGCAATAGCATCGCGCCGCTGATGTCTGAATATCGGTCCCAAAAACCAGTTTGGGTGCACTTTTTTTAAAACAGCCACTTCCAGCCAGTTTCTTTTGCTGTTGAATGACTCTTTTGCATTTTCTGGTGTTTGAATCCCAATGCCCCACCAATAATCGGGGAACCGGCTGCTGTGGGCTACGAAGTTTATCAGCCATTGTTCTGAGGGCAAAAAAACACTTCCCGAAATTTCTGCAATGGATTGCTTTCGCTGTGTGTATTGAAATTCCGCTTTGAGGGACGATAATCTGATTTTATCTTCTGTTTTGAATGCCATCTGGCAGACAGCTCCGGCATAGCCGCGGGTTTCTGGAGCGTAGCCAAAGGTGGGAACCGGCAAAATGCTTATTTTAGAGGAATCATTTTGAGTTGCGGATAGAATATTTTGGGCAAGCCCAAAACCCAAAATCAGGCATACAGCATTTTTTAGCGATAGTGGAATCAATTCATTGCAAAAATACGCCAGCCTTGACTCGATTAATTTGGAAATATGGAAAAAAATGCGTATATTAAATATTTACATATCTGTGGTAAAGCTTTGGCCTTAAATTCACAGCCGGTAAAGCTTTGGCCTTAAATTCACAGCCTAATTGCAAAAAATGCACTTTTTTTGCAACCATTCACCCCATGTTGCGTCATTAATATTGAAACTACTTGTTAACGGATGAAGACATCATACAAGGTTGTAAAAAAGGAGACCGCCGTGCACAGGAAGCATTGTTTCAGTGCTACGGTAAAAAAATGTATGGCTACTGCCTGCGTTACTCCGGCAACCCTGCCGATGCAAATGATCTGCTTCAAGATGGTTTTGTAAAGGTCTTTGAGTTTATCGGCACCTTCAAGGGAGACAGTGCCATAGAAGCCTGGATGACGCGGCTGTTTATCAACCTGGCCATCTCGCGCTTCCGCAAACGGGGTACCGGACCTCAGTTTGTGGAAGTAGATTCCATTCCGCTTGCCGAACAGGCGGAAGAGAAAGAAGATGTGCAGGAAACTTTACGCCAATCTGTGGATGAAGTACTGTCTGCCCTTGCTGCCCTGCCGGAAAAATACCGACTGGTCATTAACCTGTATGCAATAGACAATTTGAGCCACAGGGAGATTGCAGAGCAGCTGGGGATTTCCGAAGGTGGCAGTAAAAGCCTGCTTAGCCGGGGGCGTGCGATGCTTAAAGAAATTTTAGACAATAAAAACAAACGTTGAAAAACGAAGATACCCATACCGACAAACAGCTACAGGAAATGTTTCATTCCTTCGAGCCAACGGTGCCGCCCGGAGCCTGGGAGGGTATTGCCGGTGCCATGGATCGCAAACGCAACCGCCGCACTGCGTTTTGGTGGATAGCTGCAGCAGCCGTTCTGTTGGTCTCAATTACTGGATTGTGTATTGGTCTCACCAACTCAAAGAAAATCGGCACAGTTCAGAAACAAGAGGAGGTTACAAAAACCAATGCTACCGGAAATTATGAGCCCCAGCCCAATGTTTCATCGGAAGATCGCACCAATAGTAATGAAAATAAAACCCCAATAAAAGAAGGTTCAATTGGTGATGTAAAAACAATAGAACAACGTTCAGGCAAAAGAATTACCCAGGAAAGTAGGGAGCAAAAACAGAATAAAACTGAGCAGGTATCCCCTGTAATCTCAGAAAACGAACGTGAATTAATATACCCGTTTGGACTGCGCACATTGCCTGTGCAGCTTCCTGTTGCGGATGCCAAAACTTCGTTCGATATGCCAAAAACCAAACCTTACAAGGCACCGGAGAGTAAATGGACTTTGGCTGCAGGCGTAATGCAAATGCAAACCGGAAATGGATATTCCATTAATCCTGCCTACAGCCGCTATGTTCATAAAAACTATCTCAGCCAAGTAAAAGAAGGTGAACAAAATATGGGTGGCACGGGCTTTTCATTGCAGTTGGGATATCAGTTGAATAAACTATTAACATTGACTGGAGGTCTGCAGTTCAGGCAGATGAATACCCGACAGCAGTTCAGTTTTTCCGAGGAGGTGCCTGTTACACTCATGCCAGGCAATTCGCCCGATAAGTTTGGCAACTACCCCATCATCGGATATTTTGGGAGCACCGGAAGTGTAAGCTACAGTGGTTTTCAGCGCAATACCATGGTTGAAATTCCATTGGGAGTAAATGCGGATTTTGCTTTGTCCTCTAAATGGTCTGTAAAGCCCACCATTGCCATCAATACTGGATTTATAAGCGGAATTAGTGGATTTACACTGGATTATCAACAGTTGCAGATTACAGCCCAGCAACCTGATTGGTTTAGGAAAGTGCAAATGTCAGGCTTCTTGTCTGTGGGGGCGTATCGCAAAATTAGCCGGAAAGTTCAGTGGGGCGCCACATTCGGCGGCACGCGTATGTTTACCCCTGCATATATTCCGGATGCAAGTGTTCGTCCACGGAACCATGCCATAGGCTTGGGCACACAATTAATATGGAGGATTGACTAAATGATGACGAAAAATTCCTTCATTTTCGCTAATTTGCCGTTTGTGAGAATAGCCACTTTTCTTATACTGATGTTTGCTTGCCTTGGTGCAAAAGCACAAGTGCTTGAGCCATTGGGTAGTGGTTTGCCGAGCAAGGTAACGGCAGCGTATGCTTCCGGACAGGACTATCTCGCACTGTTTAGTGATGAAACCACGCAGGATACATCAGATTATATTGTAGCAAGATGGAATGGTGCCTATTGGTCTTATTTCCCCGGATTGTATAAGCCTGAAGCGGTAAAAACCATTGACGGACAATATACCTTTAACAGTCTCGCGCTTTACCGCGATACCCTTTACGTAGGGGCATATATTTCCGGTGCAAAGCAAGACGCAGCAATGCCGGTAAGCCATCTCTACAAGTGGAATGGTGAGAAATGGATCACTGACAATAGCGTGGTAAAAAGCAAAAATGACGGAATTGTAGCCATGACTGTTTTTGATGATAAACTGGTTGTAGCCGGTAAATTTCTGGATGTCATTAATGGGAATCTGGTTAATAATATAGCCATTTATGACGGAGCCAAGGGGCAGTGGGGTTTTCTGGGCAGTTCAAATACCAGTCAGGGTTCTGATGGGGTTATCAGGGCTTTGCAGGTATTGGGCAATAGGCTTTACATAGCCGGCGATTTTCAAAACTTTGCAGGTACTTTTACCGGTAATATTGCTTATTACACGGCATCCAATCAAACCTGGGGTGGCATAGGAAGTCCTTTTGCCGATAGGGTAGAACAGTTGGCAGTATTTTCTGACAAGCTGGCTGCTCTGGGTATAAATACGGGTAAATCTGAAATCAGAGAGTTTGATGGCAACTGGAGTCAGGCTTTAGGTCTGGATACTTTTAGCCGGGCTGGTTTCAGCACCATTGCGGGTTCCGGCAATACATTGCTTGTTGGCGGAGACTTTCTCTACAATGGCAATGGAAGTTCGGTTCTGGGTTATGAAAATGGCAGGTTCAAAACCACAGGAAACCGTATTCAAGGAACTTTTGCGTTGGGTCAAAGAGGTTCTGAAGCCTTTATATGGGGTGATTTTACCGAGCAAAATACAGGACTGAAGCGCATTTGTAAAATTGAAAATAATGCCGGTGATATTGCCGGTTTGGTGTTTTATGATAAAAACCAGAACTGTCTGTACGATGGTGCTGATTTGCCATTGGGTATGAGAACCATTCGTTTTAGCAATATCAAAACAGGAAAAATGTGGTTTGCGGTTACCGATGATAAAGGGAAATTTGCAGCAGCCTTGCCCGAAGACGATTATAATATTCAGGTTTTTTCCGGAAGACACTGGGTAAATTCCTGCCCGGGTAATTTTGCCAGTTCCGTGAAAAAAGGTGAATATAGCATGGTTTACCTTTCGCAATACATGGCTCCGAATGTGAGTGATGTAGAAGTTAAAACAGAAGTGATAGTTTCCGGTGCCATTCGCCCGGGCGATGATGTGAAAGCGGTAATTACCCTTAAAAATTCAGGCAATACCGTTATTAATGGTCCAACGTTACATTTGTTACACGATGCACGCCTAACTTCATTTACAGCCGATAGCGCTCCCGATAATTATTCAGGGACAGAAGCCATATGGAGTATTACCCGATTTGAGCCTGGTTCAACCAGAAATATTCCTTTTACATTCAAAATTCCCTCAGATGCACAAAGCACGGATCGTTTCCCTGTTTACCTCAAAACCGGCACTGCATTTACCTCAGCAGATGCTTACAAGGGGGATAATACAGATACCCTGCAATTAAAGTTGATGGACAACGGAACCGCAGCTGTTAGCAAAAGCAGTTTAAAAGGCGATGATGTTGATTTCAGGGTTCGTGAGCTCACATATCATGTGAATTTTACCAATACCAGTAAGGGTTTTGTTAAAAGACTTGTGATGCTTGATACTGTTGATGTTAACCTCCCCATGAGCCGTGTAGTTATTACCAATCTGTATCCTACAGATGCGCTGGTGAGAACAGAAAAAGGCAATATACTGGTGGTAGAATTTCCCAATGCCAACTTGGCTGCGCTTGAATCAAATCCGGCTGCGGCGAGTGGTTTTATTACCTATAAAATTGAATTGACTGCAGATTTAAAGACAGGCCAGTACTTTTACAATAGGGCCAACGGTGACTTTGACAGCCGCTGGAAGGCCAGCAGCAATATGGTTACTGTGCTTGCGAAGAATCCTTTTGCCTCAGTAAAAAGAACTGTGGAAAATCCAATAAAACTGTGGCCCAATCCGGTTTCCAATCAACTAAATTTGGTTTTCCCGATCCACACCGAAGGAATAGCTGAAATAACGGATAATTCAGGTAAAGTATTACTTCGCAAAGCCATATCCGGAAAAGAGATGCAATGCGATGTGACCGCGCTTAAGCCCGGTATGTATTTTCTGAAAACCCCTGCAGGTATCAGCGGATTTCAAGTGAATCACTAAGCAGAATATCTGCTTTCCGCATTAGGTTAAGGTTGTATTGAACAAAGTTGTCCAATCCTGCATCGTATTCAGCGTTTCCTTGGCTATTTCCATCCTGTTCAAGCGCCTTGGGCGTAAACTGACTTTCAAAGTTTTTGGCAGAAACAATGCTATTAAAATTCATCACATTGATGAGCTTGTTGAGCATATAACCCAGCTGAATGGCCGGAATACGGCCACCTCTGCCACTGCTGATACCGCAGGTGGCAAATACTTTTCCTTCCCAGCATTCGGCAAATTCCCTTTTGCCAAACTGATTTATCAGGTTGATAATTTCAGGAGTGGGGAACCAATTGTATTCCGGGGTTAAAATAAAGATGAGTTTGCTATTAGCCAGGCAATCGTGTACTGATTCGCTGAATGTGCTCAGCTGTCCGGGTTTCAGTGTTCCTCCATTGCTGAAGGGAATATCGTAATCCTCAATTCCTCCATTGCTGAAGGGAATATCGTAATCCTCAAAATTCGGCATATAAATCATGGTGGATTCTATCCTTTTTTCAATTAAAAGACGTTTAATGGCTTTACCCACCCTTGCCGTATTGCTGTTGGTTCTGGAAGAACCGCAAAGAATTCCAATCATGATTTTGCGCTGAATTGATTCGCATATACATACAAATTGAAACCGGGTTTGTTTGCAATTTGCTGCAGAATTTGCGCCTGTTTTTCAGCATCGTAGTCAGCCATACGCCTTTTCGCAATAATTCTTCCCAGTTTCTCAGCCAGTAGTGTAAAGCGTCTTGTACTGTTAGACATACTTTGGTGGTGTTGGGAAATGGCATTGCTCAAGGTGTCAATTCCTTTGCCTGTGGTGGCTATGGTTTCAATTACCTGTGCTTCATGTTCACCATTCTCGCGGGCTCTTTCTCTCAGGTGGCTGGCAAATCGCGTAGCGCCCTCGCGGTCTGATTTGTTAACCACAAATACATCAGCAATTTCCATAACCCCGCTTTTTAGGGTTTGAACCTCATCACCGCTTTCAGGAACTGTAACTACTAGGGTAGTATCGGCAACACCGGCTATTTCAACTTCGCTTTGGCCCACGCCAACGGTCTCAACAATGATGCGGTCAAATCCCGCATGTTTAAAGATGTCTATGGTTTCCAGAATTCCGGAAGACAAACCACCAAGGCTTCCACGGCTGCTGAGGCTGCGGATGAAAAGATTGGGGTTGGTAAAATGGCCTGCCATTCGGAGCCTGTCGCCCAGCAGCGCTCCAAAATTGAATGGGGATGACGGATCTACGGCAATTACCGCTACTTTTAGGTTATTTTTCAGCCAAAATCCGGCCAGTTCATTCACGATACTGCTTTTACCGGCACCGGGAGGGCCCGTTATGCCTACAACAGGGACCTGCGTCAGTTCAAGGCTCTCCAGCAGGATTTGGCAACCGGGCAGGTTGTTTTCAACCAGGCTTATGGCACGGGCAATGGCAGCGGTTTCGCCTGCTTTAACCTTTTCGGATAACGATTGCCAGTCCATAGGGCGAAGATACTTCAGGGAACCGGTTTAAACGCCTTGCAGGCATCGAAAATAAACTTCCAGATTTCTTCCTTGCCGGTTTTGTCTTCGCTGCTGCTTACTATGAAAGGGGGAAGGGTTTCCCAGCTTTTCAGCATTTCATCCTGAATGGCAAGTACACTATTGTTCAGTGCCTTTTTGCCCAGTTTATCGGCTTTGGTGCCTATTATGGCGAGTGGAATACCCGCTCCTCCAATATCGTTTATAAAATCCATATCAATGGCCTGTGGCGGTATGCGAAAATCCAGTAATACAAACAGGCACATCAGATTCGGTCTTTCCATCAGATAATGCCGGATCATCCGGGCAAATTTTTCTCGCTGGGTTTTACTTACTTTGGCATAGCCATAACCCGGAAGGTCACACAGCTGTACTTTTTTATCGATGAGAAAAAGGTTCAAAGTCTGCGTCTTACCCGGATTGGATGAAATGCGGGCCATGTTTTTGCGGTTGCAAAGCATATTGATAAGGCTGCTTTTGCCCACATTGCTTCGGCCAATAAAAGCAAACTCGGGAAGTCCTTTGTGGGGCATTCCATCCTGTCGTTCCCAGCTGCCTAAAAAATCGGCTTGTTTTATTTCTGTCATATCGATTCATCCGCGAAGGCCCATTGGGTAATGCTTATATTTGCACCTTCATTTCTACACTCGTGCAAGTTAAACCCAATCAGGAATCCACGCTTTCAAAGAAACAACAAGTTGCCCAAATGTTTGACGACATTTCGGGTAAATACGATTTTTTAAACAGGTTGTTGTCTTTGGGGATTGACAGAGGCTGGCGAAAGAAAGTGCGTAAAGCCTTGTCTGCAAACAACCACAGCCGTATTTTAGATGTGGCAACCGGTACAGCAGATCTGGCCATTGAGTTATCAAAAATTAAAGATTCGGACATCACAGGCATTGATATAAGTGCCGGAATGTTGAAAAAGGGAGATGAGAAAATTGCCCGAGCAGGTCTCAATAAGCAAATTCGCCTACAATTGGCCGACTCTGAAAATCTTCCTTTTGGTGATGCCGAATTTGATGCGGTTACCGTGGCTTTCGGAGTGCGCAATTTTGAAAATTTACAGGCTGGGATCAAAGAAATGTTGCGCGTTATCAAACCCGGCGGTCATCTGTATATCCTTGAGTTCAGCAAGCCCCAAAATCGGATTTTCAGTGGATTGTACTGGTTCTACTTCAAGAAAGTATTGCCTGGTGTGGGTAAACTGGTTAGTTCAAGCGTGAATGCCTATAGCTACCTGCCACGTAGTGTGGCAGCATTTCCGGAAGGCACAGAATTTGCCGGCATTGTGAAAGATTGCGGTGCAAAATCCGTTTTAATAAAACCACTTACCTTTGGTGTGAGTTCGCTTTATATATGCGAAAAGTAATAGCCATAACCCTTTGTTTGTTTTGCTTGCAAGCCCAGGCACAGACCGATCCCAACCGGATTTACAGAAAGCATTTTTTCTGGGGTATTGCTTTCACCGGAACCTATGCCAAGATGAAGATGAACCTTGATCCGGTATTTTGGCAACGACAGGATTCTATTGCAGGTATTTTTCCAGGTGGACAGGCGGGTGGGGGTTTTGGCGGGACAGTTGCTTACCGTTTTGGTAAACATTGGGAGTTGAAAACCCTAACCATGCTGCAACTGCACCAGCGAGACCTCAAATATCAGTGGCGGCATACCCCTGGTCCGGATATTAAAATGGAAACCATTTCATTTGATTTGCCATTAACACTCAAATACCGCAGCACTATGCATGAAAACAAACGGTTTTATGTATTGGGCGGGTTGCGCTGGAGCCATGATTTTCAAAGCAATGAAGATGTGGTAATCGGGGTAAATAAACCGCTGGTTGCATTGAAGAAGAATATATTTTATTATGAATACGGCGCCGGATGGGAATTTCAGCTCGATTTTGTTGATTTAAGTATTGAGCTGAAAATGAGCAATGGTATTAATAATGGATTGGCAAATAAGGTGCCCAATAGCTACTATAGTGGATCCATACAAAGCATATTTCCCCGACTTTTCAGCCTGTCTTTGATGGCGCAGAACTAAGTTTGAAATTTACCCTACAACATACCGATTCAGCAAGTAAGGCCCGCGCCGGGGTGGTGGAAACAGATCATGGCATTTTTGAAACCCCTGTGTTTATGCCAGTCGGTACTGCAGGCACTGTAAAAGCGCTGCACCGGGATTTTTTACTGGATGATATCAATGCCAATGTCATCCTTGGCAATACTTACCACCTTTACCTAAGACCGGGATTAGAAGTATTGAGGCAGGCCGGAGGTTTACACGCTTTTAGCAACTGGCCTAGGGCCATATTGACAGATTCAGGGGGATACCAGGTATACAGCCTTTGTGGTACCCGAAAAATGAAGGAAGAAGGTGTTACTTTTCAAAGCCATATAGACGGCAGCAGACACCTGTTTACACCCGAAAATGTAATGGATATACAGCGCAGCATTGGTGCTGATATCATCATGGCGTTTGATGAATGCACACCTTATCCCTGCGATTATGAATATGCGAAAAAAAGCATGCACATGACCAACCGCTGGCTGGATCGATGTATGACGCAGTTTCATGGAACCCAACCCTGTTATGGCTACGGGCAATCATTGTTACCCATCATTCAAGGAAGTGTTTATGACGATTTGCGCAAACAAAGTGCTGAATATGTGCTGAATCACGAAGCACCGGGTTATGCGATTGGTGGACTCAGCGTTGGCGAACCCCACGAGGATATGTACCGTATTAGCAATATGGTAACAGATATACTACCGCAAAACAAGGCCCGCTATCTGATGGGCGTTGGAACCCCTGAGAACTTGCTGGAATGCATAGAACGCGGAATCGATATGTTTGATTGTGTAATGCCTACCCGCAACGGAAGAAATGGAAATATCTTCACCACAAACGGCATCATCAATATACGCAACCAGCGCTGGGTGCAAGATTTTGAGCCGCTAGACAGCCTGACTCCCGAATATTCCAAAGCCTATATCCGACATTTATTTGTGGCAGATGAAATGCTGGGGCCAATTGTGGCAAGTTTGCAAAACCTTCGCTTTTATTTGTGGCTGGTGCGGAATGCGAGACAACATATTCTGGATGGTGATTTTGTTAACTGGAAAACGACAATATTGCCAATAATTACCAAAAAATGGTAACAAAATGAAAGTGCTGGATAAGTATATCGCCAAAAAGTTTCTAACCACTTTTGTGGTTACCATTCTGCTTTTTACCCTCATCATCATTGTATTCGACATTGCCGAGAAGTTGGATGATTTTTTGGAACATAAGGCGCCTGTAAAAAGTATCATTTTTACCTACTATGTGGCATTTATACCCCATCTGATTAATACTTTCAGCCCCATTTTTATATTCATTTCCGTTCTTTATTTCACCAGCAGGCTGGCCTCACGTTCTGAATTTATCAGCATGCTGGCAGGAGGTATGTCATTAAGGAGAATTTTGCTTCCTTATATGGGTGTGGCTGCCCTGCTCACTTTCGGCAGTTATATGCTGAACGCCTGGGTGATTCCCATTACGGATAAAGCCAGGGTGCGCTTTGAAAATACCTATCTGCGCGATTACTGGAGTCAGGCTAAAGCAACCATTTACAGGCAAATTCGCCCGGGGGAAATACTGTATATGGAATATTTTAATAACAATGACAGTACTGCGGTAGGAATCAATATAGAAACATACCAGGGCAAGGAACTCAAGAGCAACCTGTTTTCGCGCTTTATGCTCTGGAATCGACAGGCCGGCAAGTGGCGTATGGAAATGGTATGGCAAAGGGAGTTTTTACCTCTAACGGGAATCAGAAAATTGCCTACAAGCCTTTTCTGGATACAGCACTTCAATTCGATGCCAGGGATTTCTTCTTTCGGATAGACGACGTGCAAAGTCTTAATCAGAATGAGCTGCGCAGTTTTATTGCCAAAGAAACAGTGAGGGGCTCTGAAAATATCAAACTGCTGGAGACAGAACTTCACCGACGCTATGCATCACCGTTCAGTACCTTTATACTTGTGGCCATTGGCGTTTTTGTAGCGGGCCGCAAAACCCGGGGTGGTTTGGGATATTCGCTGGCAATAGGCATATTCGTTATTATATTCTTTTTGTTTTTTAGTAAGTATTTCATCAGCATGGGGCAAACCGGCGTATTGCCTTCCTGGGTATCGGTCTGGGCTCTTAACATATTGTTTGTTCCGGTGGCCTGGCTGTTCTATCGGTTTGCGCAAAAATGATGCGTGTGCTGCTCATATCATTTTTGTTGGGTATGAGTTTGCTCATATCATGCAAAAAACAGACGGATGATTATACATCCCGTGGCACTGAATATTTTCCGTTGCGTATTGGAGCTGAAAGGCTGTATTATTATGATTCAACGCATTATTCCAGGTTGCTAAACAATGCCGAGGTTTATCACTACCTGATACAGGAATTTGTAACAGACACGTTTACCGATCAATCCGGAAAACTTGCATATAGACTGGAACAATACAGGAGCACAGACACCGGTCGGTCATATCAGTTTTATGATCTGATTACCGTTTCTGTCAGCGAATACGGCGTGCAACGCGTGGAAGAAAACCGGCGTAATATGGTGCTGAGTTTTCCCATTCGAAATTTAAAAGTTTGGTATCCATACAGCTACTGGAATGATAGTTTTAATACATATATCAAATACCAGTACACAGCCGTGGATAAGCCATTCGACAATGGCTACATTCAAAACCCCGAGGCGGTTTTTGTAAAACAGCAATACGATAGCACTTTCATTTTTGTGAAAGAGGCCAGGGAGATTTACGGAAAAACACAAGGCTTATTGTACCGTAAAAAAAGAGACCTGGATCTTCAGGTTCTGTCAAAACCCGATGGTTATGACCTCACATGGCAATTAATTAAGTATTATCCATGAGAGTGCCATACATGTTGGGTCTGGTTGTTTGTATTCTCATTGCCTGTAAAAAAGACAGTTTAAGCAACAATACGCATGAATCGCTTTCGGAATGGATACAACTAAATGAAAACAGCCGCCGCATATACAGGGTTGATTCAATAGCTTACATACGAGATAACCCTTTACTAGACACGTTTTCTTTTGAATACATGGAAATTGTAGATACTGTTTTTTTTGACAATGTGAATGAGCCCACAGCCCGTATTAAAATTGTTACCCGCAAGGATAGTCTTGATTTTTGGCAATTTAAAAGAATGTATTACGCCAAAACCACGGATGCATATTACGAACGGGTGGAAGAAAATATTCGCTTGCTTAAAGTGAGTTTTCCGCCTTCAGAGGATGTAATATGGAATTTGAATAGTCGAAATAATTTACCGCCTTTGATGCTCTCATACCTGAATTTGTATGAGCCTTATCAAGGAACTTATGTAAAATCCGATACCACACTGACCATTACAGGAAAGGAGATTAACAACGCGATTGAAAAGTACAGATATTTGGAGATATACGGTAAAGGGATAGGGCTGATGCATAAAGAAAATACGGAAATGCTAAACCAGGGGGGGGACTGGGTTGGATATAAACGCACACAAAAACTTGTTTATGCGGATTAAATTCACTATATTTTTGTATCTATTTCCGCTATTCGCCATGGCGGATACCACAGAATATTATTACTGGGTAACCTTCAGGGATAAAGTGGGCAGTGAGAATTACCTAAGACAGCCTGATGTTTTCCTCAGCAAACGTTCCATTTTAAAAAAGTACGCGGCAGGCGCGGGAATTACCATGGACGATGTGCCGGTGTCAAATAACTACATCAAGCAACTTGATTTGAAAGGATTGTCTGTTCCGTTTACCAGCCGCTGGCTAAATGCGGCTTTCGTGATAACCAAAGATACCAAGATAATCAAGGATGTTTCCAAACTTGATTTTGTAACATCGGTTGTGCCTTTGGGGTATAAAGTTCTGGGAGTTTCATCACCTGCTGAATCCGAAGAATCAGGTACCATGGAGGAGAAATCCATTCCTGTAAAAACCGAACCGATGCCCAAAAACAAATATGGCGCTGCACAGGATCAAATTACACAAATAAAGATAGACGCCTTACACCGTAAAGGTTTTATAGGTCAGGACGTTCAGATAGCCATACTGGATGCGGGTTTTTACAAGGCAAATAAAATGCAGTTATTCGACAGTCTGTTTTTGCAGGGGCGAATTATTAAAACCTTCGACTTTGTTGACCATGAAGCCGATGTGTATGATGATGACGATCATGGCATGCAAGTGCTTAGCTGCATTGCTTCCAACAGAGAAGGAGTAATGATAGGTTCTGCACCCGGAGCTAATTATTTGTTGTTTAGAACAGAAGATGCAAACGTGGAAATGCCCTATGAAGAAGCCTACTGGATAAGGGCTGCAGAGCAGGCCGACGCATTGGGTGTGGATGTTATCACTTCTTCCTTGGGTTACAATACCTTCGATGACGAAAGGTATAATCATAAAATTTCAGACCTAGATGGCAAAACAACCCTCATCAGTCGCGCAGCGGAAATTGCCGCAAAAAGAGGAATACTGGTGGTGAGCAGTGCCGGAAATGAAGGAGATAACAGCTGGAAAAAGTTAACGGTGCCCGCCGATTCGGAACATGTAATTGCTGTGGGGGCGGTGGATAAAGACGGTGATGTTGCAGGCTTTAGCAGCCGTGGACCCGCAGCAGATGGCAGAATAAAGCCCGACGTGGCGGCCCTGGGAAAGCGCACTGCTGTTGCCTCAGCAAGCGGTTATATTGTAAAATCAAACGGCACCAGCTACAGCGCACCTATTATGGCGGGCGCATTGGCCACTGCTATGCAATACAATGGTATGACTGCCGCTGAGGTAAGAAATACACTTTTATCCGGTACATTGCCCGATACAATTACAGGATATGGCATTCCCGATTTTTCGTCTTCCCAATGGAAGCCTGTAAAACCCAATATCAAAAGCCATGAAGCCACCGATCCGCGATTCTCAAACTGGGTAACTGCGGATACCTTGTATCTTCCTTTCGTGATTGGCACAAAGTATTCACCGGAAAAACAATGGACCTACAAACTGAGCTGCGACTGTGGTAAAGTATGGCAAAATGCCCCGTTGGAAAAGATTACGGGTAACTGGTATGGCACAATCATTGCACCTCCTGTAACAGGGCTGCACTTTCTGGAGGTTACCGATGGAAAAACAGTCTTTAAAGAGAGTTTTTATTATTACAAACCATGAAAAACCTAAAAAAATCTGCCCTGATGTTCATGTTGTTGCCTTTGGCACTCATGGCTCAGCCCATTGTTTCCAAATCCCGCCACATGCGCATTGATAATGCGGAAGTTTCTTTGCATTACCCGGGCATCCAGGGCGCGCCCATCATGAGAACGTACACTATAACCGTTGTTTTGAAAAAGGAAATGAAAACCCTGCCTGATTCTATTTTCGTGGATGGATTCGCTGAAAAGCTAATATTACAAGCAGGTCCCGGGAACAGCAATCCAATTGATTTGAGTGCAAACAAGACTATTTCTTTATGGTTCAAAAAAGGCAGCAGGCTTACATTTACCGCCAATGTAAGTATAAATACCGCAGAAAATGCGGAGAATAATATTGCGTATTCACCAAAGTCAGCGCTGACAGGGGACGGTGTCTGTGTAGTTAGATTTTATACAAATAAGAATGGCAAAAAAGAGCCTGTTTACCTGCAGGCTAAAACCCTGAAAAAAGGGACTGAAGTATTTGCCCCGTAAGAGAAATTATTTCTTCACGTACTGGGTAAGTATCACGATTTGCTGCCCTTCTACCTTACCCTCAATCTGACCGGGATTATCCTCTACAAGCCGTATGTTTTTTACCGAAGTGCCCTGTTTGGCGGTGAATCCGCCACCCTTAACATCCAGGTCTTTAATTAACGCAACAGAATCACCGTTCAACAAGATATTTCCATTGCTATCCTTGCGCAGGGTTGCTGTTTTGCTCATTTCTTCAAGCCAGATATTGTCTGTCAGGTCGCGGCTCCATTCGGTATCGGTTTTCTTTAAAATGTGCATGTACAATACCTTTATGGCCGGAACCGCGCTCCAGATGGCGGTTCCCAAACAACACCAGTAATTGCTGTCAGCAGCGTCAAGATTTAGTAGGTTAGCATGTCAGTTTTCGCATAGCAAAACACATTCAGAAGGTTCTGTGCCCTGTTTAGGCGGAACCGTATAACATTCAAAGTGGCTGGAAGAGCTTTCACACAGTTCGCAAAGATTATTTTAGCGGTTTTTTAGGTTATCAATCATGATTTAATCTTCGATGTAAAGTACCAGGCCTTTTAGGTAATGTCCTTCCGGGTGAAACAAATTCACCGGATGATCCGGCCCTTGACCCAGTCGGTGCAGAATTCGGGCATTGCGCCCTGCTTCAATACCTGCGGCAGTAACAGTATTGGCAAACAACGTATCATCAATCACCTGACTGCAGGAAAAAGTAAAAAGCAATCCGCCGGGTTTCACGGTTTGAATACCCAGTTGGTTTAGGCGTTTGTAGCCCATTACAGCCTGGTGTTTTTTAGACAGATTTTTGGCGAATGCCGGCGGATCAAGTACTACAATGTCATAGGCTTGCTTGTTATCTTTCAGGTATTGGGGCACATCTGCAGCCACGGTGGTGTGTGTTTTTTCAAACCCGTTCAGCAAGGCGTTTGCAGCGGCAAGCGCAACGGCTTTTTCCGAGATATCCACGCTGCAAACCTCAGTAGCTCCGGCTTTCAGTGCGTATACCGAAAAACCGCCTGTATAGCAAAAGGTATTAAGGACAGATTTGCCCGCGCTGTATTGTGCCAGCAGCTGTCTGTTTTCCCGCTGATCTAGGAAAAACCCGGTTTTTTGACCTGCCACCCAGTTTACCTTGAATGAAATGCCGTTCTCCAGTGCTATGATTTCCGGGGTTTCTCCTTTCAGGAAAGAATCATCGGCATTGGGGTCGTGCATGGAAGCGCGGCTTTTGGCGTAAATAGTATTCAATGAACCCTGGTAAACGTCATCCAGCGCTGCTGCAATTTCTTTCTGGGCATGGTACATACCATGGCTGTGCGATTGAATTACCGCGCAATCGGCATATATATCGATGATAAGTCCGGGAAGTCCGTCGCCTTCACCGTGAATCAGTCTGTAGGCATTGGTTTTGGAGAAATCGCCAAACAATTTTTTGCGGATATCAAAACATGATTGTAGTCTGTTTTTCCAGAAAGTATCATTTGGCGTTTCTTGTATGCGGCTGAGAACCCTGACCAGAATAGAGCCGTTTCCCACATGACCTGATGCCAGGTATTGCCCTTTAAAATCGGACACTTCAGCCCAGTCGCCGGGATTGATATCATCGGCCTGCTGCACAGCACCACTAAAAATCCACGGGTGCCCGCGAAGAACGGAAGTTTCCTTCCCCCGCTTCAGTATAATCTTTTTAGTTTTCAGTGCTGCAAAATTCAGGGAATTCACAGAACTTTGAACCATTCATGAAATTGTTTGAAATTATAGAGGCCATCGAACATGTTGCACCTCCTGCCTTACAGGAAGATTACGACAACAGCGGATTGTTGGTTGGTTCGCCGCAGGCAGAAATAAAAAAAGCTTTGCTAACGCTTGATACAACCGAAGCAGTGGTTGAAGAAGCCATTGCCGAAGGCTGTGATCTGATTATTTCCCATCATCCTATCGTTTTTAACGGATTGAAACGTCTGAATGGTAGTAATTACGTGGAACGCGTGGTCATGTCGACTATTAAAAACAATATTGCTATTTATGCCTGTCACACCAATCTGGATAATGTTTTAAGGCAGGGTGTGAATATTAAAATCGCTTCAAAGCTTGGACTTCAGGAAACCCGCATACTGAAACCGATGCAAAGCGCACTGATAAAAATGACGGTTTTTACGCCACATACCCATGCCGATGCTGTGCGTGAGGCCTTATTTGCCGGTGGGGCAGGCAATGTAGGGAATTACGATGAATGCAGCTTTAACATTGAAGGTAAAGGCACATTCCGTGGCAGTGAAAATACGAATCCTGTTATTGGAACCCGCGGTGAAAGGACCACTTTGGATGAGCAGCGGATTGAAGTTTTATTGCCCAAAAACAGATTTAATGAAGTCATGAAATCGCTCAGAGGTGCGCACCCGTATGAGGAAATTGCTTATTATGCTGTTCCGTTGGAAAATGCGTGGCAGGATGCGGGCAGTGGCATGTTAGGTACATTGGAAAAACCCATACAGGGCGAATATTTTCCTGTCTATGTTAAAGAATGTCTTAAGGCAGATGTGGTAAGGTTTACACGTCCTGTTGAATGGGTAAAAAAAGTGGCAATTTGTGGCGGCAGTGGAGCCTTTTTAATTAAAAATGCGTTGCAGTCAGGAGCAGATGCCTACATCACAGGCGATGTTAAATACCATGAATTTTTTGATGCTGAAAGCCGCATGATGATTTGCGATCCGGGGCATTATGAAACTGAACAATTCACCGTAGAGCTTTTCGCTGAGATTTTATCAGAAAAATTCCCTAATTTTGCAACCCGTTTTTCACATACATATACCAACCCCATACAATACCACTATTAAACGATGGAAATCAGCATTCAAAAGAAACTCACCGATCTCTGGAATCTTCAAAAGATTGACACCCACCTGGACAAGCTACGTTCATTGCTGGGTGAACTTCCCATGGAAGTTGCCGACCTGGAAGACAGCATTGTAGGTCTTGAAACCCGTGTTAAGCATATTGAAGAGGAAATTGCCGGTGTGGATGGTGAAATTTCTGATAAAAGAAACAGCATCAAGGATTTTAACCGCAACATTGAGAAGTACGACGAGCAGCTGAATAATATCAAAAACAGCCGCGAATTCGAAGCCATCGAAAAGGAAAAGGAAATAGCCGGTTTGGAAATTCTGCAGGCTGAAAAGAAAATTCGTGAGCTCGGTAAACTGCTGGATATCAAGAAAGAGTTGTTGGATAAAACTTCAGAAGATCTGGAGAACCGCCGCAAAGATCTTGAGTTTAAGCAAAGCGAACTGGCTGAAATTGAAAAGGAAAATGAAGAGGAAATACAGAAGCACAATGCAGACCGCGAAAAAGCGGAGTCTTCATTGGATGATCGCCTGAAAAGAGCCTACAACCGCATTCGTGAAAATATGAGAAATGGCATTGCTGTAGCTCCTATTCTCCGCGGAAGTTGCGGTGGTTGTTTCTCGAAAATACCTCCTCAGCGTCACAGCGATATTCGTGCACACATTCGCATTATTGACTGCGAACACTGCGGACGTCTGCTGGTTGACCAGAGTATTACCGGACTTGAGGCTGTTTCGGAAGTGAAGGAAGAAAAAACCACACGCCGTAAAATTCGCCTGACTACAAAGGCAGAATAAAAATTATCAAAAAACAACAATAAAAGCCGATTCTTTTGGGTCGGCTCTATTTTTTATCGAGTACAAAGGTTAGATCCGGCATAACCTGCAGTATTTTTTCGCGACTTAGGCCCGTTACATTTACAAAGTAAACGGTTTGGTTTTTTATTTCGCATTGACCGCCCAGCCATGAAACATCAACTACATCGCCACCCTGTGCGTCCTTACGGTAACTGCGCACCGGCATCAGGCAATACCATGCTGCGGCAAATCCATTGTCGTCCGTGGCGGGTGCAATGCGCTGAATGGGGCCAGCCAGTATTTTTTCATAAGCCGGTCTTCCTTCATCACTCATTTTCATGCGTTCTATATATGCCTCCCTGCTTTTATAAAATTGAATGATGGACTGTGGGGTAAATGCAGACAGTTCAAAATAATCTTTATCTTTTTCTGCTTTGCACATGCGGTTAGCGGCGAGCTGAAAGGTGCGCGAAAAACGCAGGCTATCTTTCCCGGTTTCGTCTTTATTAACGGTGTCTTTCAGGGATGGTACAGGAATAGAATCGAGCGTTTTTAGCGCGACAGGGTCATTTTGAATTAAGGGTAGTATGAGTGCCAGTGAATCTGCCTTTTGCTGGTTAAATCCGTCTTCAGTTTTTTCTTTTTTACCCGATTGGCAGGCGGCAAAGAAAGTGATGAACAGCAAAAAGATTCCGTAATATTTCATGCGTTTTACCAAAACGAATTTATGTCTCATTTTCTTGCGAATATAAAGAAGAAAGGCCGGCACATGGCCGACCTTTCCAACACAAACAATATGAAAAACTTATTTTACCTCTTCGAAATCTACGTCCTCTACCTTGCCGTCGTTTTCGCTTTTGCCTGCGCCTTCGGTTCCTGTGGTTTCGCCGGCCTGGTTGGCAGCGTTATACATGTCCTGGCTGGCAGCTTCCCAGGCCTTGCTTAGCTCGGCAGTGGCAGTTTCAATGGCAGCAAAATCCTTTGCTTCATGCGCTTTCTTTAATGTTTCGAGGGCGCTTTCTATGGCAGTTTTCTTTTCCGCAGGAATTTTATCTCCGTATTCCTTTAGTTGTTTTTCAGTGCTGAAAATGAGAGAATCCGCGGCGTTCAATTTGTCTACTTCTTCACGGCGCTTGTTGTCGGCTTCAGCATTTTCCTGGGCTTCCTGCTTCATCTTCTCAATGTCTTCTTTACTCAAACCACTGCTGGCTTCAATGCGGATTTTCTGTTCTTTGCCGGTGGCTTTGTCTTTGGCGCTCACGCTCAAAATGCCATTGGCATCGATATCGAAGGTTACTTCCACCTGGGGCACGCCGCGAGGCGCGGGAGGAATACCATCCAGACGCGAGGCGCGGGAGGAATACCATCCAGAATAAACTTACCGATGGTCTTGTTATCGCGTGCCATAGGCCTTTCACCCTGCAATACATGAATTTCAACCTGAGGCTGGTTATCAGCAGCAGTGCTGAAAACTTCGGTTTTCTTGGTTGGAATGGTGGTGTTTGACTCAATCATCTTAGTAAATACACTTCCCATAGTTTCAATACCCAGGCTGAGCGGGGTAACATCCAGCAAGAGAATATCTTTTACTTCACCGGTAAGCACGCCGCCCTGAAGCGCAGCTCCAATGGCTACAACCTCATCGGGGTTTACACCTTTACTGGGCGATTTTCCGAAGAAATCTTCCACCAATTTCTGAATGGCAGGGATGCGCGTAGATCCACCTACCAAAATCACTTCATCAATCAACCTCATCGGGGTTTACACCTTTGCTGGGCGATTTTCCGAAGAAATCTTCCACCAATTTCTGAATGGCAGGGATGCGCGTAGATCCACCTACCAAAATCACTTCATCAATATCAGAAGGCTTCATTCCGGAGTCGGAAAGGGCCTTTTCGCAGGGCTCCAGGGTTCGCTGAATAAGGCTTGAGGCCAATTGTTCGAACTTGCTGCGGGTGAGCTTGCGCACCAAGTGAGCTGGAACACCATCAATGGCGGTTATGTAAGGCAGATTGATATCAGTTTCAGTGCTGCTTGACAGCTCGATTTTTGCTTTTTCAGCCGCTTCTTTCAGGCGCTGCAGGGCCATTGGATCCTTGCGCAGGTCCATGTTTTGCTCTGATTTGAATTCTTCGGCCAGCCAGTCAATTATTACCTGGTCAAAGTCATCACCGCCCAGGTGGGTATCACCATTGGTGCTTTTAACTTCAAATACACCATCACCAAGTTCAAGTACGCTGATATCAAAGGTTCCGCCGCCAAGGTCATACACGGCAATTTTTAAATCCTGACCTTTTTTATCCATGCCATAAGCCAATGCTGCGGCAGTAGGTTCGTTTATTATACGCTCTACTTTAAGGCCTGCAATTTCGCCGGCTTCTTTGGTGGCTTGTCTTTGAGCGTCATCAAAGTAAGCAGGAACTGTAATAACGGCGCGGGTTACTTCCTGACCAAGGAAATCTTCGGCAGTTTTCTTCATTTTTTGAAGTGTCATGGCGCTGATTTCCTGCGGTGTGTAGGTGCGGTCACCAATTTTAACGCGGGGCGTGTCATTGTCGCCTTTCACTACTTCATAACTTACACGGCCTGTCTCTGTCTGTACATTGGAAAATTTCTCACCCATGAAACGCTTTATGGATGAAATGGTGTGTCTGGGATTGGTGATAGCCTGTCGTTTTGCAGGGTCACCTACTTTTCTTTCACCGTTGCCACCGTCCAGAAAGGCAACAATCGATGGAGTGGTGCGACGGCCTTCGCTGTTGGCTATTACTACTGGCTCGTTTCCCTCCAATACGGCAACACAACTGTTGGTGGTGCCTAAATCAATACCTATAATTTTACTCATGATTTCAGTTTAGCCTTATATGGCAACAAAAATGCCAAGGCCTGAAATGGCTGTAGAATATGACGAAATGGCAGTTTGGCTGAATTTATGGCAGGATGTTCAGCGGTTTGGTTTCGCTGTTGTTGCGCATAAACAGAATAGAGCCACCGTCGAATTTCACCTTGTCAATACGTTGAATACAGCGACTGGCAAAAAGTCCGATTCCTCCCTGAATGTTGCTAAATTCTGCCTGTTTCTGCACAATTCCGATTGAGGGTTCGTTGACGGAAATATAATCGAGCAGTAACTGGTTTCCTCCAAAAACCCGCATACCCACGTATTTCATGCGGTGATAAAGTCCGGGGTCTGCAGTTATAGTGTTGCGTAAAAACTGTAACAGTGCCAAACGTGGAATTTTGTAAAGCATGTTGCTGCTTCCTAGCGCAGATGCATTGGTAAGCATATTCCAGGTGGCTACCTTGGTGATTTTTTTAAAGGTATCGTTCACCGGAAATTCATCGTACGTGATATCCAGTTTAATGTCGTAGGCAAAACTGTTTTGCCCGGCTTTGAGGCTGATGGTAAGGTATTCCGGTGTTACGGCAAAATTGCTGGTAGAATCGCGAAATGGTGAAAGGATGTTGGATAACCCAACCAGGTTGGTTTCAGCCCTTACTGTGTTGCCTGTTTTAGGACTTAAAACTTCCAAAATATATCGCTTGGCGGGATCCAATGCCCTGGCACCGGTAGTGCTTAGTTTATACAATGGATTGATATCATTGGCAAACAATCCGGAATCTTTGGCGATGTTCCAAACCCGTGTGAGTTTGTCAGAAAAAGAATTGTCAGACGAACGCAGCTTCACTACAGCTGAATCCAGGTAAAGAGAGTCGCTGATTTTGGCGACCTGAAGCGCCCCGGTTTTTTCATTCAGAAAAGCCTTTGAAACCCGGATGTACTGCACGCTGTCATTCGCATTGAGCATGCCGTACACAACAATGGTTTCTTTCCAGTTGGCATTGATATCCAGCTCGTTTTTACATGAAAAAAGCAGTGTAAATACCGCAAATAATGCGGAGATTAAAATTCGGTATACGGGTGTCAGTTTTTTCACAACGATGCTGAAGTCAGCTTTTTTGGTCTAACTTTGCTTTTGCTCCTGCAAAGATGAGGAAAATATTCGGCCTTTTTTGCCTGCTCTGCTATTTTTACCCTGCCCATACACAGCAGGTTACCAAAGATTTTATGAAGCTCTTGTGGGAAGACGATTTTCAGAAGCTTGACAACACATGGGCGCAACAATCAACAGCAGATAATTTTTTTATAGGATCTTCCGAGGGCTTTGAAGTTTGGCGTAAAAGTAAGCGCACCGGTTTTTTTATTTTTCCGCTGAAAGTACAGGAATTCAGGGTGTTTGATGCGTCATTGCAGTTTGTGTTTGATGGTAAAGGAGGCGCTGAAAATTCTGCCGGTTTGGTTTTGCAGGCGCAGCCTGATGGAGCGGGTGCTGTAATAGTGGAGGTAAACCGCAAAAAGCAATACAGAGTGCGAAGGGCGGCCTCCCACAGAATAATGCCCCAGTCCGACCCTAATGGTGGCTGGCGCAAGCCCAACAAGAAAATTAAGGGTGGTGCTATTACGTTGTCGGTAAAAACCAACGATAAGGTTTATGATGTGTACATTAACGGTGTTTACGTTCATTCATTCACTGAAATAGAATATTCCAAAGGATGGATTGGACTTTTTGTGGGTCCGGAAACCAAAGTCATCTATAAGAAGATTGCTGTGAAAATAGACGATGAAGCTTCTTCTATTCCTGGTGCGGCAACGGCTTATCCTGATGATCGAAAATCGCTCAGCCTTGCTATAGTGAGGCTTAAAGAGGTAATTCAAAAAAAGGATTTGCGCATAGCAGAACTTGAAAGTCAGCTTAAAGATCAGACAACCACTAATTATAAGGCAGACAGTGTGCTGTTAAAACAGTCGCAGGAAGCGGTGGCCAGGGTAGATGAGCTGGAAATTGAAATCGAAAAAGCCAATTCTGACAAACTTGCCCTTGAAAAAGAACTCCTAAAACTGCAGCAATTCAAAAATGCCGCTGCCGGTTCTGATGGTGGTAATGTGGCCGATAATCTAATAAACATTAACGAAGAACTTCGCTTAGAACTCCAAAAAGCAAAAAAAGCCAATGAGGAACTGGAGGCAGCATTGTTGAAGCAACAAGCACAAGTAGCTGAATGGATTAATAAGATTAATAAGCTGGAAAATTCTGCAGATGAAAACAAAACAACTATTCAATATCAGCGCTCACAATTGATGCAGAAAGACAGTGTTATTCGCCAGCAGCAAAAAACAATCCAATCACTTGAAAAGGCAGCCAGAGAGGCCGACAAGGATAAGAAAAAGTCTTCTGATCCTGCTATAAAAGATAAAGAAATTAAAAAAGAAGCCCTGTTTGACGAAAACTAAACCATGAGTATTCAGAAAAAAGAATTTAAAAAAATAACAACCCTCGTTTTGCTTGAAATGAAGCAAAAAGGGGAGAAGATATCCATGCTTACGGCCTATGATTATTCTATGGCAAAGCTGGTGGATCAGGCAGGTATTGATGTAATACTGGTGGGTGATAGCGCCAGCAATGTAATGGCCGGTCACGAAACCACGCTGCCCATAACCCTGGATCAGATGATATATCACGCATCATCCGTAGTGCGTGGAATAGACCGCGCTCTGGTGGTGGTGGATTTGCCTTTCGGAATAGACCGCGCTCTGGTGGTGGTGGATTTGCCTTTCGGAAGTTATCAGGGAAACAGTAAGGAAGCCCTTGCCAGCACCATTCGTATTATGAAGGAAAGTGGCGCTCATGCCGTGAAAATGGAAGGCGGCGAAGAAATTATCGAAAGCATCAAGCGCATTCTCACGGCAGGTGTTCCGGTGATGGGGCATCTGGGGTTAACGCCACAGAGTATTTATAAGTTCGGAACCTACGCCGTGAGGGCTACCGAAGATGAAGAAGCCGAAAAACTGATTCATGACAGTAAATTGCTGGAAGGAGCTGGCTGTTTCGCACTGGTATTGGAGAAAATTCCCAGTAAACTCGCTAAGCGAGTGGCCGATAATCTAACTATTCCTGTGATTGGCATCGGTGCCGGACCCAATGTAGACGGACAGGTGCTTGTAATACACGATATGCTGGGTATCAATACCGAATTTAAGCCCCGATTCTTGCGTAAATATGCCGATTTACACAGCATTATAACCACCGCAGTGCAGCATTACGTAGCTGATGTGAAAAGCCGGGATTTCCCCAACGAAAAAGAGCAGTATTAAAATCAGCCATTGGCCTTTTTGTGATCGGCCAGAAACTGTGCCAATCCAATATCGGTGAGCGGATGCTTGAACAGTCCCATGATGGCACTGAGCGGACAGGTTACCACATCGGCACCGGCTTGTGCACTTTTTACTATATGTAGGGGATTTCTGATACTGGCTGCAAGTATCTGGGTTTCATAACCCTGAATAGAATAAATTTCGGCAATTTGCTGAATTAGCTCCATCCCGTCCCAGCTGCTGTCATCAATACGTCCAATGAAAGGGGAAAGGTAGGTGGCACCTGCTTTGGCAGCCAGAATGGCTTGGCCGGCGCTGAAAACCAGTGTGCAATTGGTGCGTATGCCTTTTTGGGTAAAGTGCGATATGGCTTTTACACCGTCCACAATCATCGGAACTTTCACTACGATATTGGGGTGAAGAGCCGCCAGTTTTTCGCCTTCTTCCACCATGCCTTTGAAATCGGTGGAAATAACTTCAGCACTCACATCGCCATCTACAATGTTGCAAATGGCTTTGTAGTGGTTAAGCACATTGTCGTGCCCAGTGATGCCTTCTTTGGCCATCAGGGATGGATTGGTTGTTACACCGTCAAGAATGCCGAGTTGGTTGGCTTCGCGAATTTGGTCGAGGTTGGCTGTATCGATGAAGAATTTCATGTAGGAGCAAAATTACAGCGCTTTTAGCCCGAATCATTTGTGGACAACCGGAAATTATCACCAACTTTTCACCCGATACAGCATATGCAATCCGCCAAACACCTGACTTAATCCATAATCATAACCTGTGCGGTTGGTGCTGTTTAGGCGCATGCCGGCCTCGGCTTTGAAGTGAATGGGTAATTTCCGTGGCTTGTAGTGAAAGGACAAGCCAAACTGTGGCATGTAGCGGGTTTGGGGCCATTGGCGTTCAGGTACCAAAGCTCCGCTGAAAATTTCCGTACCACTTTCTTTAAATATACCCTGAATCCCAAACCATACCCCGGGATTGAATCTGGGTTTGTCATTAAATTTCAACTCACCAATTGCATTAACCGTCCACAATCGCAGGCTGGCCTGGTACAGTGTGCTATTGCCTGAGCGGATGTCCGGCCGGAAGTTTACTTCTCCAAAACCCACGGAAATATTTGTATTAAACAAATACGTGAGCGAGCTATGAAGTGATAAACCTGCTGAATAGGCATTGTTGACCCTGTCCGTAAAGAAACTGCCAAGTTCTTCATTGGCATAATAGCGGTAGAAATTGGTTTCGCCTCTGCCGTACACACCAATACTAATGTCTTCGGGAATAGGGCTCATTTGAGCCTTAGCTAGAAAGGATGTGAATAGGACCGATATCAACCAAAGTCTTTTCATGTGTGCTCAAAATATTTTCGGTACCTGGGTTTGCGTATAAATAGCATAAACCAGATGGCAGGATACCAAAAGGTTGTAAAAAAACAATTTTTTCCTGAGAAATACACCCTGTCGTAAATCAAAGTTTGGTTATTTTTTCTTACTACTGCGTGGATGTGTTTCCAATTTTCCAATCCGGCCGGCAGAATATGGCCTACATCAATGAAACACCAGAAATGGTGTTTACTGCAAACCTGTGTAATGGTGCCGGTCCACAGGGTTGAATTCAATAAGGATTCTACCCGCATTCTCATGTTGGCACCAGCGTATATGCCATCAAACTGTTCTATTTTCAATGAAATTCCCGGCGGGTTGAGGGTTTCCAGTAAATTTCTGTCAAAACCGTCCCTTACTTTTTCAAAAGAACAATTAACGGCTGTTTTCAGGGAGATTCGCATCATTTATTTCTGCCAATTAAAACTTTTTTAGATTGATTTGGTTTTTATTGTACGGTTTTTGCAGTAAAAGATTAAACAGAATGGCAAATTGGGTATCGGTAACGCGCACGGCACAATTCAATGCAGCTCACAGGTTGCACGTGTCGGAATGGAGTGAGGAGACAAACCGCGCATTCTTTGGGTTGTGTAACAATCCCAATTACCATGGGCACAATTATGAACTGCATGTCACCGTTTCCGGTCCGCTGGATCCTGTTTCAGGTTATTTGCTGGACATGAAAACACTGAAAGACTGGATTAAAGAGGATATAGAAGACGCTTTTGACCATAAAAATTTAAATCTGGATACGGTAGAATTTAAAAACCTGAACCCGACTGCTGAAAATATGGCAGTCGTAATTTGGGAGAAGCTGAAAAAAAGGCTTAATCCCGAAATGAAGCTGGAAATAAAATTATTTGAAACCCCCCGAAACTTTGTAAAATTTGATGGAACACAATCATAATCATAACCACAACCACGACATGCTCGGAGACGATCATGTGGGAACCAACATGGATACCCCGCTAAGACCCGATGCATTTCAGATGGATAATGAACTGAAGATAGAACTCATTGCCAAACATTTTACCGAAATCATGCACATTCTGGGTCTGGATCTCAGTGATGAGAGCCTGAAAGGCACACCCTTGCGTGTTGCCAAAATGTTTGTGAATGAGCAATTCAAAGGTCTGGATCCCGATAACCGTCCGCACCCCACCTTGTTTGAAAATGGATTTAAATACAAGGAGATGCTGGTGGAAAAGGACATTCATTTTTTCAGCACCTGCGAGCACCATTTTGTACCCATTATGGGCAGGGCGCATCTGGCCTATGTGAGCAGCGGCAAGGTAATTGGTTTAAGCAAGCTTAACCGTATCGTGGATTATTACGCCAAGAGACCGCAGGTGCAGGAACGGATGACTGTGCAGATTGCGAATGAATTGATGGAAGTGCTTGAAACCCAGGATGTAGCCGTTGTTATTGATGCAAGGCATCTTTGTGTGGCCAGCCGAGGTATTAAGGATATCAGCAGTGCTACTATAACCTCCAGCTATCATGGCAAGTTCAACGATCCACAGGTTCGTGCCGAACTGTTGAAATATATTGAAATGAACGGCTCTGAATAAGGGTTCTTTTTTCTAAAGTGTTGTTTGAAATAAAAAAGGCGCCAACGGCGCCTTTTTTAATGGGTTTGTATTAATGATTATTATGTCCTAAATATTAGCTTTTAAGGATTTGTTTTGATTAATGTAACAACGGTATTGTCAATCATCAGAAAGTACAAACCATTCTGTAGTCGGGATAAATCTGTTTTTGCTATTTGTCTGCCTTCCCAGATTAATCGGCCGCGGCTGTCATAGAGCAGGCAGTATTCACTGCCCTAAGCGTTCATTAACTGAATTTTAGATTCAAAAGGATTTGGATAAGCCTTGATGCCGGCTGCACGGATAATATTTTGGGTACCTGTTTTTTTCTGACCCAAAGCCGGTTTATGCATTAATAGTAAAAATGCTGCATTAAAAAATATTTTCTTCATATTAAAAAAAGTGATTTATAATGTTAAGGCTTTAATGAAATCAAGATTTTTAAGATTCAGGGAATTAAAATCTATAGGATGTGTATTTGAGTGGTTTCAAATTGCCACTGATTATTTATTTCCTTTAATCCAATTTATCTTATCAAGATATTCATCATCTGTAACAACATTGTTAAATACGGCCTTTACCGGCCATGCAATGTTGTAATTTCCAAAATCCAATTTTTTAAAGTAGTATGTTTTTGTGGGATTTTGAATTTTTTTAATGGAATAAATTTTATCCCAATATATTGATTCTTGGGAGTTTATTAATTGCAGAGAGTCTGATAAAGTTAAATGCCTTGCCTGTATCTTTTTACCTCCACTTGTATAAACATAATGGCCGGGAGTTAGCGTAATGTTATTTCCGTTTTCAGTAGTGATTTTTAATAATAAATCATGCATTATACTTCCGGTTTCAACCGCTGTGGCATAAATTATTTTATTTTGGTTATCAATGAACTTTATTGAATCTCCTGAGGATAAATGATGAAATTCTTTTTCATTATTATTATGTAATATAATTTTAGATTGTCCCGAAACACAGCAACCCTGAGCAAAAATTTCACTGATGGCCACATCTTTGTATTTCATTCCCTGGTAAACTTCCACAATGGTGAATCTTAAATTTGCGATTCCATTTTCTGAACCGTTGTATTCAAATCTGAGCTTATCTGTATTGATATATTGAGCCCCCATTTCGTCTTTCAGTCTTATGAGGCATCGGTCAATACCATTTTCAGATACACGAAGTGTTTTAACCCTGGAGTTTTCAATGAAAGATTTTGGGCTTTTTTGATATCCGTTCAAAATAGTAATGCTATTTAAAGTTCTTCCATTTTTAAATTCTATATATTGGCCTATGCCATAATCGGTTTGGCCTTCAACCCACGCGGTAGTAGGATCATCATCCTGCATGTTTTTTGCTGCATAATTGGCAGAACCCTGTGATGGGAGGGTGCTTGATGCGCGAATATTGCAATCCGTTGCTGATAGGCAATTGCTGCAATCCCCCCAAACATAGCCGGGTATCTCATCTCTTTCCGTTTTTGTCAGTTTTCTGTATACAACATTTTTGCCTTCTCCACCTTCGGCATAAACAATGGGAATTGAAGGTTTTTGTGCTGAAACAGCTAATATACTTGTCAACAAAGACAATATAAAAATGAAGCGTTTTTTCATGTGTTAAAAAAAGATGGAATAGTTATTATGAATTGTTTTTTGAAATATTATTAATTAAAAAAGGTAATTTAAATAGGTAAAATAAATTTACATTTAATTATTGATAAGAAACAATTAAAACCCAACCCCAATGGTCATCCCAACCTTGGGCAATAAGCCGTTGTGGTAGATGAAATACGGTGCTGGGCTTTGTTTGTAATCAAATGAAGGATCATCGTTTTTAACCGCGCTGTTGGAAACACGCATACCCGCTCCGGCAAAGAAATCGACATAAAATGATTCGCCCAACGATTTTTGAAGACCAATCACGAAACCGGGATAAACGGCAGTGGTTTTTACTTGATTTGTTTTTTCTTCATTGTTATAAGGAGGGTTGGAATTGTAAATGTAGTACCTAGATTTCTCATCATACTGCCCAAATTGTCCGAACATACCCACATAATAACCGTTGGCAGATTGTTTGCCTGTCAGTGATTTCTCTATGTGAAAACGGTTCAGATAATATTTAAACTGATATTCAGCCGTAAAACCAACACCTTTGGTTACGCCATTGTAATTGTCGGTGGGCTGGCGGTACATGACTTCCAAACTCAACTGGTGGGCTTTTTTCTTATCAGCGTTCACAAATTCCCCTGTTATCCACAAACCACCGCGAATCAGATGCTGGGGGCTGAATTTTAAGATGGTGGACGGAACCTGCATGTCAGCCTTTGTTTGCGCAACAACAGTAGCAAATGAAAAAGCGGTGCTCAGTATGAAAACAATTTTTCTCATAGGTATTTGATTAGACAAATATACAGACTTTGGGTTAATTACCCCCAAACCGGCAAACTTGACAAAACAAAAAGCGACCCAGGGCCGCTTTTTGATGTGGAATTTTCCTTGGGCGAATAACCGGGTTCGAACCGGCGACCCCCAGTGCCACAAACTGGTGCTCTAACCAACTGAGCTATATCCGCCGTAAAGGGCTGCAAATTTAAGGAAGATTCGTCATTTTCTCAACAGGAATTCAATACGTTTTATCATCTTTGCACCTATCCAAGCACAGAAACCCAAACATATTTTCCTGTATTGCAGCTGGTATCCAACCCCGGAAATCCCGCTGAATGGCATTTTTTGCCAAGAACTGGCCGATTTGCTATCATCAAGCTGTAAGGTTTCTGTGGCCTATGTGCGCTACCACAGCAATGGCGGAAAACCCGAGATTGTTCATCACAAACATGCCGGTTTTGATGAATACGAAATCAGCATTCCACGCAAAATAGGTCCATTTGCTGTTTTTTATCACCTATTGCAGGTGAAACGTTTGCTTAACCAATCACTCAGTATTTGTGAAGATGTAGATCTCATTCATGTGCAGATGGGCTGGAAAGCCGCCTGGGATGCGGTGTTCCTGCTAAAAAAAGGGAAAATTCCGCTTGTGGTAACCGAACACAACACCGATTGGCTGCCTCAGGACCGGCAATATCCCGTTTGGAAAAGGAAACTGACGGCCTGGGCTATGCGCAGGGCTTCTGCAGTTACTGCCGTTTCGGCCAATCTGTCAGAAAATATATCATTCGCAACAGGCAAGCCAGTGGAAGTTATTTCCAACCCGGTTTCAGAGGTTTTTACTTCGGCAGAAATACACAACCCACAACAGCGAGGCCCCGTTTTTCTGCATGTTTCCAATTTTAACCTCAGGCAAAAACAGTCCGATAAAATCATCCGGGTGTTTTCCCAGTATGCACAGGAAAATCCTCTCGCCCGACTGCAATTGAATGTTCCCGAGGAGGCTTTTAATAATTTCAAATCTGCCAACCCGCAATATTGCTGGGATAAAATAGATCTGCTGCCGCCTGATGAAAATAAATCTGTTTTACTTAACCGTATGCAGAATGCGGATTTTCTTATCAGCTACAGTCGTTTCGAGACTTTTGGTCTTGTCATTGCCGAAGCCTTGTGTCTGGGTGTTCCCGCCATTTATACACCCTGCAAAGGTGCGGATTTGGTGATAGATGATAAAATGGGAATCTGTTGCGATTCCGAGAACGAAGACTCTTTACTACAAGCCATGCGCAAAGCCGCTAATTTTTCCACCGACAGAAATTATATTGCCGGCAAAGCCCGTCAACAATTCAAAGCAGAAGCTGTGTTGGATGCGTATAAGGCATTGTACCAAAAATTGATGAAGTAAACATGTGTGGAATTGCCGGAATATTTAGTCTGAAGCCCATCCCTGCAAGGGAAATGGCAAGGATTTGCCTGCAATTTTCGGAAGATTTGTCGCACCGAGGCCCCGATGGTGAAGGTTTCGTGCTGATAGACACACAATGGAACGCCCATGCATTCGCTGGTAATCACACCTTATCTGCATTGCAGTTGCCACACATACAAACTGCCGAGGGCGAATACCTTGGAGCCATTATTCACCGAAGACTCAGCATCATTCAACCCGGACCACAAGGGCATCAGCCGTTTTATGATGAAAATCATGTATCTGCCTACAACGGGGAAGCTTTTAATTTTAGGGAACTTGATGAGGTGCATGGGCTTGCAAACCAAAGCAGCACAGACACTGAAACGGTTTTTAATTTGTTAGTAACACAAGGTGCGGAAGCCGTTCAACAGCTTGATGGATTCTTTGCCTTAGGCTTTACAAATCTTGCAAAACGTACACTGCAACTACGCCGCGATACAACAGGCGTAAAGCCATTGGTTTGTGCCCACACCGAAACAACGTTTGCCTTTTCATCCGAAACCAAAGCACTGCGCAATTTTCTGAATGTGGTCAGTATCAATCCACAGATGGTTTTTCATCATCTATGCGAAGGAATTATATTGCCGGATCAGGGCTTCTACAACGAAATAGAAATTGTGCAGGAGGGGTTGGATGTGAATCTGCAAACCTTGGAAACGACCATTGTTTACTACCCTGAAAACGAAGAAAAACCTGGTACGGATCTGCGTTCGCAGCTGCAGAACAGTGTGAGCAAACGATTAATGTCGGATGTGCCGCTGGGTTTTGCGGTGAGTGGAGGTCTCGACAGCGCAGCTGTTATTGGCCTTGCCAGAAAAGCGTTGGGTGAAGATGCTCCACTTTCCTTGTTTTCTATCGTTTCTTCAGATCCGCAATCCGATGAGCGTCAATGGCAGCAACAGGTTGCGAAATATAATCACGCTGACTGGCATACATTTGCCATCGAAGATGCCGGCTCTCATTTGTTGGAGGAAGTTGCCCGTGCTACCGATTTGCCGCCCATAGCCTGGAACAACTTGGCACATTTTGAACTTTGCCGTCAGGCAAAATCAAAGGGCGTTACGGTTTTCTTTAATGGACAAGGTGCTGATGAACTGTTTGGCGGTTATCCGGATTATCTGTACCGCGATTTTTGGGCATTACAGGGCGCCTTTCTTGGCAAAAATAAATTTCCGGTTTCCTACGGAATGGCTTTAAAAGAAAACCTGAAGCTGCAGGCCAAAACCTTTATGCCATTCCTGTCAAAGACGGCAGTGAAGAAACATGCATGCGGACTTCTCAACCCGGATTTGTGGCAACAGGACCTGTATTTACCACGCTTATCACACCTGGGTGCCGACCATAAAATGCACGCTGATTTTTACGGGCAGAAATTGCGACAAATGCTTACCTGGGAAGATCTGAACGGTATGGCCCACGGACTGGAAAGCCGCAATCCTTTTGCTGATGACATGCAACTGGCAAAATGGCTGAATATTTCCTTGAAGGATAAAATCAAAAACGGCTATACCAAAGGCATAATGCGCGAAGCACTGAAAGACGTGATGTCTGAAACCGTTCGCTGGCGGGTAGATAAGAAAGGATTTATGGTTCCGGATTCCGCACTCACCTGGAAAAATCGAAATGAATGGGCGGGTTTTGTTATGTCGGATACGCTGGAACCCTGGTCACCAAAGGCAAGCAGAGAATTATTACTTAAAAATCTGAAGGAAGAGGATGAGAATGGTCTGAAATGGTATTTTCGCCTCGCCGCATTGTCGGTTTTTCTCCAAAAATCCCACGCATGAGCAATAGCAGCGCCTTAAGTACTTTTGTCAGTCAGTTGTTGAGAACAGCGCTGGCAGCGGTATTTGTGATTTTGTGCTCGCGTTGGATGGGGCCGGAGGGCAGGGGAGAGTTGGGTTTGGTGTTATTCTGGGCGGGTTTTTTGATGATGGGTAATGATTTTGTGGGTGGCAGCAACCTGGCCAATGCTTTGCAGCGTTTTTCGCTATCTGCTCTGTTTCCTTTTAGTGTTGCTTGGTCAATCTTTGTGCTAATTACCGGCTTTGTTTTACTCATGATATTTGGCTCCGGTTCCAAAATGGCCTGGATGGTGGGTTTTGTTTCCATGCCGATGGTTTTACTGAACATCCAGTATAATATTCAACAAGGTTTGGCGATGGTGACGCAACGCAATCGACTGCAATTGATGCTGGAATTTTTGAAGATTTTATTTTTATGTGCCTTTGTATACAATTGGGATAAAATGGATTTGGGCGTAGGTACTGCCATTGCTTCACTATTTTATTCATATTTGATTGTACTTGCTGTAAGTTCATGGTTATTGAAAAAGGAGATTGTTGATGCAATTAAATCAGCGCAAAAACCTCCCGGAGTTTTATTTACGGATGGTTTCTGGAGCCAAAACGGCCACCTGGCGCAATTTCTGGCCTATAGGCTTAGTTTGTATTCACTGACATATATTTTGGGCAACCATACTGCTGCTGGTATTTATGCCAATGCCCTGCTCATTGCCGATGCCATCTGGATTTTTGCCAATAGTTTTGGTACCATCGCACATGTCAGGATTTTGCGCAGTAAAAATGAAAATTTTAAGGCAGATATTACCCTGCGCTATGCGGTGTTTGCTGTATTTGGAACAGTAGCAGCCTGTCTGCTGCTTTCAGTATTGCCCTCATCAATTTTTGTCTGGGTTTTTGGAATTGGCTTTGAAACCTTAAAAGACACAACCTTGCTGCTGATTCCGGCTATTCTCGCGGTGGCAGCTTCCAGTTTATTCAGTCATTATTTGCATGCGGTAAACCGCTTTAAGACATTGTTCGTGGCCAATCTGGCAGGTCTTTTATTGCAGACAGCTATAGCTTTCTGGCTTATTCCAAAATGGGGAATTTACGGGGCCTGCGTTGCCGCTGATACCGGTTTTATTCTGACACTGGTAATCGTGTATCTATTTTTCATAAACCAGAATCCCCATGCCCGCCTGAAGGGGCCGCTTCGGTTCAAATTAATCCTGAAAATTGCGGTTCGAATGCTGAAAAGGCGTTCAGCCCGTTTATAGCATTTCGTGAATCCAAACGGCCACGTGGCCCTCAAAAACTGCGTATTCCATAATGAAATCCTGTTGGGTTCCGGGTTTGTGAAATGTTGCAGAGAAGCGTCCGGAATCTCCCGTTTCGAAAGGACCCACGGTCATGTGCTTTTTAAAATCCACTTCCTTTTTGCCATACCATTTATACAAACTTTCTTTGGCTCCCCACATAATAAGCAGGCAAAGGCTGTGGTGGGTTCTGCGGATGTTTGATTTATCATCGGCATTGCAAAATTTATCCTCAATCCGCAGGATTTTGGGACCTAGTGTTTCAATATCTATACCTGTTTGGTTGTTTTCATCAACGATGGCCGCTGCATAATTCCCACTGTGGCTAATGCTCAGGTGCGGGGTGTTGCCCTCAAAATGGGGTTTTCCGGCATCGTCTTTGGCAAGTTTTCCGCCCGAAGCCAGCGTGCACAGCAGCAAACGGCTGCTGAGAAAATGAAGTCGTTTGTTTTCGTGAAGTCCCTGTAAAAAAACAATCTCCTCCGCAGTTGGGTTGTACATTTGTAATAACGTTTCTTCATCCTCGGTAATCTGCCAAAAGGCAATTTTTTTACCGGGTTTGGGCAACATTAAACGATCCAACGGCATGGCTGCGAAATTACAGGCAAAGCACCTCAAAACATACACCGGGCATCAATCGGCTGTATATGCATTGTGTGCCGATGGTTTGGGTGGTTTTTTTTCGGCCTCGGGCGACGGAATGCTTGTGCATTGGCCTGCCGGCAAGGATGACGGGCACTTGGTTGCCAAAATTCCTGGCAATGTGTTTTCATTGTCGTATAATTCAGAACAAAAATTATTACTCGCCGGCTCAGGGCAAGG
The DNA here is from genome assembly GCA_016872175.1 of Sphingomonadales bacterium. Classification (GTDB taxonomy): domain Bacteria; phylum Bacteroidota; class Bacteroidia; order NS11-12g; family UBA955; genus RGEC01. The sequence goes on from VHBA01000002.1 coordinate 36,011, forward strand.
CGATTTGTTTGTAATTTCTGATGTCTTTGGCCCAAACCCTGGTGTGCGCAGGTTGCTTGCTCATGGCAAAGGGCTATATCGGTTGTTGAATACTCCTGATGGCCTCTTGAGTGCCGGTGGCGATGGACGCATCCTGCGTTGGAACCATCAATTTGAGATTACGGCCGAAATCAATAATTCCGCCACCGCCACCCGTGCGCTATGCTTCGATGCAACCGGCAATCTTTGGGCGGGCAGCAGCGATTTCGCTATTCGTTTATACGGTAGGGAATGTAAGCCGTTAAAAACCCTTCAGGGACATACGCAGAGCGTGTTTGTTATTTGCAAACTGCCCGGAAACCGCATGCTGAGCGGAGGCCGGGACGCCACACTTAGAATTTGGTCTGACGAAGGAGAATCGCAACAAACCATTGCCGCGCATTTATTGCACGTTCACGCTTTGCAGGAAAATCCCGAAAAGCCATGGATTGCTTCAGGTAGCATGGACAAAATCATGAAAATTTGGGATGCAAACAGTCTTGAACTACTTAAGGTTATCGATAAAGACAAACAACCCTTTCACCGTTCTTCTGTAAATACACTGCTTTGGCTGGATGAATCCCGGATCCTCAGTGCCGGAGATGACAGGCGGATTGTTCTGACGGAAATTACAAATTAAATATACGAAAAAATATCACATTTCCAAACGAATTCCGTTGGGCGTGATATCGATTTTACGGGCCTTGTATAACGTGCCAACCGCTTTCTTCCATGCTTTTTTGCTCATGCCGAAGCGTTCGTAAATATCTTCGGGACTGCTGTTGTCGGTGAGCCCGATGTAGCCGTCATTTTCGCGCAACGTTTGCAGAATGCGTTGCGCCATATCGTCAACATGTGCCATGCCGCTTTTTTGCAGCGACAGGTCGGTTTTTCCATCCGGGCGGATATGCTTGATGAACCCTGTTATTTTATCGCCGGTGGTTAAAGGCTGAAAAACTTCGTTTGAATAAATAATTCCGCTGTGTTCTTTGCCAATAATGGCGTTGAAGCCCAGGGGTGTCTTGTTCCAGATGAGCAAATCAACAGCATCGCCTTCTTCACAGGGCAGCGGGGTGTTGTTGAGATACTTGCTGATTTTGGCCGTACCCGCAAGTCTTTCAGAGACTTTATCAAAATACACATACACCACATATTTTCTGCCACGCATCATGGGAACGTTCTGTTCGCGAATCGGTACCAGCAGGTCTTTTAGCAGTCCCCAGTCCATAAATGCGCCAAAGTGGGTGGTGGATTTGCAGGTTAGCGCCTCAAATTCGCCGAGTTGCACAAAGGGTTTTTCGGTGGTAGCCACGATACGGTCATCGGAATCATAATAGACAAAAACATCCACCATATCATCCGGAGCGGCACCGGGTGTCAGGTATTTGCCGGGCATCAGAATTTCGTCACCATCGCCATCATCCAGAAACGCCCCGAAATCTACCAGGCGGTTTATTTTCAATCGGTTGTATTTACCCGGAATGGCTTTCATGCCGCAAAGCTACGCAGTAATGCCCGCTTTTGGGTATTTGTCCACAAAACACCCACCCCGATTGACGTTCGGTATTCAATGTATATTTTCGCTTCATGATTTTGTCCGACAAGCGCATACTCGAGGAAATTAATAAAGAAACCATTAAAATAGAGCCTTACGACAGGAATTGTCTGGGCAGCAACAGCTACGACGTGCATCTGGGCAAATGGCTGGCAACCTACAAAGACCATATCCTGGATGCCAAAAAGCACAATGAAATCGAATATTTTGAGATTCCTGAGGAAGGATTTGTGCTATATCCCCACGTTTTTTACCTGGGTGTCACCCTAGAATATACCGAAACGCATGCGCATGTTCCATTTTTGGAGGGCAAAAGCAGCACGGGTCGCTTGGGAATAGACATCCATGCCACTGCAGGTAAAGGAGATGTTGGTTTCTGCGGCAACTGGACGCTGGAAATCAGCGTTAAGCAGCCGGTAAAAGTGTATCGCGGCATGCCTATTGGTCAACTTATTTATTTCCCTGTGGATGGCGAAATTGAGGTTAAATACAACCAAAAGAAGAACGCCAAGTATTCCGGTCAGCCCGATAAGCCCATCGAGAGCATGATGTGGAAGAATCAGTTTTAAACCGACTTTCTCAAAGGTTTAGGCTGGTGCATCATTCTAAATTCTTCAATACTTTGCAGCCGATCTTCCATCATTTCGGTATTTAACCAGGCCAGCGGATTTCGGTTGAAATATAACCCGTAAGAGCTTGCCTGCCATTCGTCAATAAAGGGTGTAAAGCCATGCCTGACAGGGTTTTGGTGTATGTAAGCAAATAACCTTAAGAAATAGGATTCGGAACTGATGGACTTTCTCCGCACATTTTTCTGAAAAAGGGAACCACGACGGTTATACTTTTTGTTGAAAGCCTTGCTGTAAGCGTTGAAGAAGTTGGAGAACTGCTGGCTGAAGAATCTTTCTTTTATCTTGGTGCCTTCTGCGCCAAGACCTTCCAGGTTTTTTAAACCTAGAAGGTTTTCGCACCTGCGGGTGCGAAGTAAAAAATGAAAATGATTCGGCATCAGACAAAAAGCATACGTCTCCGCTACCAGCCCGATATGTTTTCCATATAATGCCAGAAAATAACGGTAGTTCTCGCTTTCAGCAAATAAATTGTCTCGCCCATTGGCATGGTTGTAAATGTGGTAAACTGTGTTTGGTAAAATCATAAACGTAAAAATTAAAAAATGATATAAATAGTAGATAAAATGCAAACATAATACTTTTTTGTCACTTTCACCACCTTTCCCCTTTGCCTATCTTTGCACCTTCCATGAACAACGAGGATCTGTTTAAAAAAGTCGTTTCCCACTGCAAAGAATACGGGTTCGTTTTTCCTTCCAGCGAAATCTATGATGGCCTTGCCGCTGTTTATGATTATGGACAAAACGGAGTAGAGCTGCGCAACAACATCCGCCAGTATTGGTGGAAAGCCATGACCCAGCTGCAAACCAATATTCTCGGTATAGACGCGGCTATTTTTATGCATCCCAAAACATGGAAAGCAAGTGGCCATATTGATGGTTTCAGCGATCCCATGATCGACAACAAAGACAGCAAGAAGCGTTACCGCGCCGATGTGTTGCTGGAAGAACACCAGGAGAAGCTCCGTGCCAAAGCCGATAAAGAAGTGGAAAAAGCACGTGCCCGCTTTGGTGATAGCTTTGACGAGGCCATGTACCGGTCCACCAACCCTCGGGTGGTAGAATACCTCAATGCCATTGCACATATAGACAATACCCTGAAAGAAGGCCTGGAAACCGGCAACCTGGGCATGATAAAAGCGCTCATAGAAGAACTCGGTATTGTGTGTCCGGTGAGTGGTTCTAAAAACTGGACCGATGTACGGCAGTTCAACCTCATGTACAGCACCCAGATGAGTGCGGTGGAAAGCGGTGAAGATAGCCTATACCTGCGCCCGGAAACAGCGCAGGGGATTTTTGTAAATTTTCTGAATGTTCAAAAATCAGGTCGTGCTAAAATTCCATTTGGTATAGCCCAGACCGGTAAGGCATTTCGAAATGAAATTGTGGCCCGGCAGTTCATCATGCGCATGAAAGAGTTTGAGCAAATGGAAATGCAGTTTTTCTGCAAGCCCGGCACCGAACTGGAATGGTATGCCTATTGGAAGGAGCAGCGCCTGAAATGGCACCTGGCATTGGGTACCGATAAAAATAGTTACCGCTACCATGACCATGTGAAACTGGCCCATTACGCCAATGCCGCTGTAGATATTGAATTTGACTTTCCTTTTGGTTTCAAAGAAGTGGAGGGAATTCACAGCCGCACCGATTTTGATTTGAGCAAGCACGAGGAATTCAGTGGTAAAAAACTCCGCTATTTTGATCCCGAAACCAACGAAAGTTACATTCCTTATGTAGTGGAAACCAGCATTGGCTTGGATCGTATGTTCTTGCTCTCATTGTGCGCGGCTTACCAGGAAGAAACCGTGGAAGGCGGCGAACTACGCACGGTGCTGAAACTGCATCCTGCCCTGGCGCCCGTAAAAGCGGCAATTCTACCACTGGTAAAGAAAGACGGCCTGCCTGAATTGGCCGAAAAGATATACAACGACCTGCGTTTCGATTTTAAACTGTATATCGAAGACAAAGACAGCATTGGAAAGCGCTACCGCCGCATGGACGCCATTGGAACGCCTTTCTGCATTACAGTGGACCATGACAGTATTACCAACGACGATGTCACCATCCGCCACCGCGACACCATGGAACAGCGCCGAGTGAAGGTATCAGAACTCCGCGATATACTGGCCAAAGAAACCGGCATGTCTGCCTTACTGCAAAAATTAGTCTGAATTTAAATAATGATAACCATTGATCAGTTCAATTTCAAGGGCGAGAAAGTTCTCATCCGCGTAGATTTCAATGTGCCGCTGAACGCCGAGTTTCAAATCACCGATGATTCGCGCATCACAGCAACCCTGCCTACCCTCAATAAAATTCTGGGTGATGGTGGTTCTGTTATCCTGATGAGCCATTTGGGCCGTCCCAAAAACGGTCCTGAAGACAAATTCAGTCTGCGTCATATCCTGTCGCATTTATCAGGTCTTTTGGGCCGCGACGTTAGTTTCGCGCAGGATTGCATCGGAGGAGATGCCGCAGCTATGGCTGCCGGACTGGGAGCGGGAGAGGTGCTGCTACTGGAAAACCTGCGTTTCTACAAAGAAGAAGAAAAAGGAGACCGTGATTTTGCCAATAAACTGGCTTCAATGGGGACATTCTACGTGAATGATGCCTTCGGAACCGCGCACCGTGCGCATGCCAGCACCGCTATCATTGCAGATTTCTTTCTGGGTAAAAAGGCCTTTGGTTATGTAATGGCCCGCGAAGTTGAAAATGCCGATAAGGTGATGAAGGCGCCGCAACGTCCTTTCACCGCCATCGTAGGCGGTGCCAAGGTTTCCGATAAAATTTTGATCGTGGAAAATCTGCTCAATGTGGCCGATCATATTATCATTGGCGGCGGCATGGCCTATACCTTCTTCAAGGCACAAGGCGGCCAGATAGGTAAATCACTGTGCGAAGACGAACGCCTGCAAACTTGTATAGAGATTTTGGATAAGGCCAAAGCCAAAGGCGTGAGCATTCATCTGCCTTCAGATTCTGTTATCGCTGACAATTTTGCTGCTGATGCCAATACTAAAAACTGCAGTAGCAATAATATTCCCGTTGGCTGGATGGGCCTGGATATTGGGACTGTGGCATGTAACGACTTTAAAAACGTATTGTTAAACAGCAAAACCATTCTCTGGAACGGCCCCATGGGTGTATTTGAAATGGATGCCTTCAGCACCGGAACCCGCACCGTAGCCGAAGCCGTGGCCGAAAGTACCCAAAATGGAGCCTTTAGTCTAATTGGTGGTGGTGATAGCGCCGCTGCCGTGCACAAGTTTGGTTTCGAAGAAAAGGTAAGCTATGTAAGCACCGGTGGTGGTGCTCTGTTGGAGTATTTCGAAGGAAAAACCCTGCCGGGTATAGCCGCGGTGGTGGATTAAAACATTATAGGCTCCGCTTTTCTTCCTCGCTCAAAAGATTGCATTGCTTTAGAAATGCCTTCATCACATCCCAAATCGGATGCTTTTTAACTAAATGAGACATGATCCAAACCTTATCTTCCCTGGTATGGGCGGTTATTGCCAAAATAGCCGGAGCCCGGCTTTCAAAGCTGAAACGCAAAAAACGCACCTCCAGGTTCTGAGGCGCTGCAGCCACAGCTTTGTTTAGCAGGCCAGCCGCTTCTTTGCCCAACGCAAAACGGGTTGCAGGATTCCACCCATGTTTGGCTTGCAGGGCCTTGCCGGTTCCGTAGTAGGCCATTAATACTCCGTCATTGCCATAATTGGCCGTGATTTTTACCAGCTCATCTGCCTTGGCAGATTGTTCTACAGCAAGTCTGTAAACAGTGCGCACGGTATTGATTTCGGTGTAGCCGGAAAACAGAAAAGCATATATTCTCAACCACAACATACTTTAATAACAATAAAAATGGGTGTTCTGTTTTAAAGCCAGCCCCTGCGGCGGAAAAAGAAAAGCGTGGAAATGGAAGATAGCACCATTAATCCTATGGCAAACCAGAAACCATAACGCCAGTCGAATTCTTCCGTGAATTTGAAATTCATACCGTAAATACTGGCAATCAGTGTGGGAGGCATGAAGATTACCGACGCTACCGTAAATATCTTAATGATTTTGTTCTGCTCAATGTTAATCAAACCCAGAAAGGTATTCTGCATGTATTCCAGGCGCTCAAAATTGAACTTGGTGTGCTCAATCAGTGAATTGATGTCTTTAATAACTACGCGCAGCCTCTCGTATTCTTCGCCCACAAACTCCTGGCTTTTCAAAATGGCAGATAGCACACGCTGTTTGTCAATAACGTTCTGGCGGATTACCATAGTCAATTCCTGCAACCGCGAAATAGTCAGCAGCACATCCTCGTCGGGTCCTTTGTCAAATGTCAGTTCCCGACTGAGTTTGCCCACCTGACGTCCCAGGTTTTCCAGCAAATCCGCATCGTTGTCTACATCGGTTTCCAGCAGCGAGGTCATGATCTGCTTGCCACTGTGAAACAACCTGCCCGACATTTTAATTTTTTTCACGCAGTCCGAGAATGTTCCCAAATCCGCATCGCGGTAGGTGAAAAGCACATCGTCCTGCAGAATAAAAGATACCGCATGTGAGATGAAGGCCTCACCGCTATTGTCGAATTTTAAAAAGTTACTGTTGGCGATGATTTCATCGTCAGTTTCAAAATAGCGCGATGAACTCTCAATTTCCAGCTGCTGCTGCCGGCTTTGGAACTTAAATTCGAAGTGGGCTTCTACATCGCTGATTTCATCAGGGGTGGGGTTCTGAAGATCAATCCAGATAATATCTTCCTGGCTTTCCAGTTGGGAAAGTGCCTGCACCTTGTGCACGCGGTTCTGCCTTCTGTAATAAACCCTCAGCATGGTAATATCGACTACTGTCTCCGTCCATTCAGCGAATGTGGTGCAAAGGTACGCACTAAATGCCTTTTTGGGGCAATTTTATGTTAAATTTAGGTTTGGGTGCAGTCGAAACAGTTTAAAGGCGTCCGAACATGCTTTTAAAACGCAGTTCCATGACGCCAAACAGGGCTTCCCTGAATATTTTGGTGCTCATTTTGCTTACACCGAAAGTGCGATCTGTGAATATGATGGGAACTTCTTGAATTTTAAATCCTTTTTTCCAGGTTCGGAATTTCATTTCTATCTGAAATGCGTAACCCTTGAATTTAATACGGTCAAGGCCTATTTGTTCGAGTACTTTTCTTGAATAGCAAACAAATCCTGCGGTTGAATCTGCTACGCGCAACCCGGTTATAATCCGTACATATTTGCTCGCATAATAACTCATCAATACCCTCCCCATGGGCCAATTTACCACATTTACCACACCACCGGCATAACGGCTTCCCACCGCCATATCGGCATCCCCTTCACAAACGGTCACCAGTCGGTTTAAATCATCCGGATTGTGGCTGAAATCGCAGTCCATTTCGCAGATGTACTGATAATCTTTTTCCATACACCACTTAAAACCGGCAATGTATGCAGTTCCCAATCCTGCTTTGCCTTTGCGCTTAAGCAGGTGCAGGCGGTCGCCGTATTCTTTTTGCAGCAGCTCTACCTTGTCTGCCGTGCCATCAGGCGAGTTATCATCAACCACCAGCAGGTGAAATGCGGGTTCCAGTCCCATAACTTTATGCACCATGGCCTCGATGTTCTCGATTTCGTTGTATGTGGGTATGATGACGATGCGATCTGACACGAATACTGCGAAATTACGTTATTTTGCAACCAAATGCAGCAAACTTCCTCCAGACACTTTGAAAAGGCTGTTTTTCTCGACAGAGACGGCGTTATAAACCACGATCCCGGTGATTATACTACTTCTCTGAATGAGTTTGAAATATTGCCCGGTACCATTGAAATATTAAAAAAATGGTTCGATGAAGGCTACGGATTAATTGTGATTACCAATCAGGGTGGTATTGACAGAGATTTATATACAGAAGATACCGTTATTGCCATGCACCAATATCTGCAAGGTATGTGTAACCTTCAGGGCTTTGCCATAGATGCATTTTATTATTGCGTTCATCATCCGCTGAAAACGGGAAATTGTCTGTGCCGGAAACCCGGTAGTCTGATGGTAGAGAAGGCTTTGCATAAATTTAACTTAATGCCTCAAAACTGTGTAATGATAGGAGACAGGGAGAGAGATGTGCAGGCCGCTGAGGGTGCAGGTGTGCGCGGCATACAGATAGAGCTAAATACCGGTCTTGGCCGGGTTAATATTTAGCCTCTTAGTGTCTGCGGTAGCCTGAACTTCTTCTGTAATGAGACTTTCTGTAGCTGCTTCGGTATCCGCGTCTATAGTGAGAACGATAAACGGGTGAAGTAGGTACGGCAAAACTGGCTGCTGTAAAGTTCATGGTGTCATGCAACAAACTGTCTTTTCCGAAATCTATAAGCAGTTCAGGATTAAAGGGTTTTCCAAGTATGCGGGTTTCAAAATGAAGATGTGGCCCGGTACTGTGGCCGCTACTGCCGCCGAGGCCCAAAGTTTGTCCGGCATTGACAAGGTCACCGGGATTGACAAGTCGTTGGCTTAAATGGCCATATAAGGTTTCCAGTCCATTATGGTGCCTTACTACCACGCAGTTGCCGTATCCATGATACCAGCGGCTCATACGCACTACTCCATCAAATGCACTCACAACTGTATCGCCTGTTTTTAATCCAATGTCAATGCCGGCATGCACATGGCCCCAGCGCCAGCCGAAGTGAGAAGTTGTTGTTCCCAGAATGGGCAATGCAAAACCGCAATCCGCATCCAGTACCTGCAGTTTTAATGCGCCCGAAATAGAATCAAAGTTGAACTGGTAGGGATTAAGATTCAGGGTGTCCCAATATGCATATAAGTCAAATACAGGCGATATGCCTGGAATGATTGCAGAGGCTGAGAGCTGGGGAGTTGTATTGTATCCGTCCGAATCGTGGTAGTTGATGAAGCCTGCGGGAAGTGCATGAAGGTGGTTGCTGAGAAAAAGCAAACCCAAAAACAGGCACAACTTAAACAGAACTGAGTGCCTTTTTGGCATCTTCGCAGTCCTGTGTGATTTGTGTTTTGAGGTCATCAAGATTATCAAAAGTATATTCCTGCCGGAGATAGGCAATCATCTCAAAGCGGATTGCAATTTCGTAAATATCTTCTGAAAAACCAAATAAATGAGCCTCAATGCTAAATCCTTTGCCGGGGATGGTTGGGTTAAAACCAACATTCATGGCGCCACCGTATACCCCGGAAGGCAGATGTGCCTTCACCGCGTAAACTCCCGTTGCAGGTATCAGTTTGTAAGCGTCCTCTACTTCAATATTAGCAGTTGGGAATCCCAGTGTTCTGCCCAGTTTTCTTCCGTGAACGACATTGCCGGAAATGGTATATGGATGCCCCAAAAGCTGGTTTGCCTGTGCAAGATTTCCTGAAAGAAGGGCTTTGCGAATACGTGTGCTTGAAATAGCGATATGATCAATCTCTCCGGCCGGTATTTCCTTTACCTTAAAATTAAAGATTTCTCCATATTGTATTAGGTCCCTGAAACTACCCTCTCTATTTTTACCAAATCTGTGGTCATAGCCAACAACTACGCTAGAAACATTCAGTTTTTTGACCAGCAATCCTTGCACAAAATCAAATGGACTCAATGCAGCAACCTCTGAAGTAAATGGTAAAATCAACATATGGTCTATGCCACAAGCTTCTACCCGTTGTATTTTTTCATCCAGGCTGCTTAGCATGCGCAGGTCGTTATCATTGGGGTAAAGCACCAGCCGTGGATGCGGAAAAAAGGTAAGCAGCATGCTTTCCATGCCTGTATTGCGCGCTTCGTTAACCACGTTTTCCAACACTTTTTCGTGCCCGAGATGCACTCCGTCAAACGTGCCTTGTGTAAGCACGAGGCCACTAAAGTGAGGGATTTTATCAACGTTATGGTAAACCTGCATGATGGCTGCAAATTTCGGACAAAACGCACTTGGGTAAAATTTTATGTTGTTCACAACAGGTATGGTATTTTCCACCTATCCTGTGATACCTTTGCGGAATACCATGCGATTTTTTGTCACTACTATACTGTTTATTGTTGGCAGCAGCAATGTTTTGGCACAACTTGGAGGTAATGGAATTTACCGCGTTCTATTACAGCCTGTTGGCGCGCGTCAGGCAGCATGGGGTGGCTATTGCAACGCCTACCGCGATAAAGATGTAACACTGTTTTCGCAAAATCCCGCCTTGCTGAATGATCAGATGAATATGCGGGGCGCCCTTACTTTTAATACCCACCTTAAAGGCGTCTGGACAGGAAATGCCACATTGGCAAAAAACATGAAACAGGGAACTGGTGGTTTGCAAATTTCATTTATTGATTATGGTTTGATGGATGCCTACGATGAAGGCGGCAATCCGGAAGGTAAGATACCAGCCAATGAAACATCCATCACAGCAGGTTTTGCCAAAGAAATAAAACCTAGGCTATACGCTGGCAGCAATGTTAAATTCGTATACAGTATTCTTGGTCCTTATATCTCCACGGGCGCGGCTTTGGACGCCGGTTTGGTATGGAAAAGCAAAGACAGTCTTTTTACAGCTGCAGCTGTCATTAGAAATGCCGGTATTCAGTTGCTGGCATATGAACCTGGCATGCGCGAACCGCTTCCTTTTTCAGCAGAGTTAGGCGTTAATTTTAAGCCGCGCTACATGCCTTTTCGGTTTAATATAACTGCACACAACCTGCAAAAACCCGACATGACCTACAGTCAGTATTTGCGCAGCAATGCCATTGATCTTAGCGGTCAGGCTGCGGTATCAAAAGCAGCTCCACTGGGTGATAAGATTTTCAGGCACTTTACCTTCGGCACAGAATTGTTACTGGGTAAGAATTTTGGAATACTGCTTGGGTACAACCATCAACGTCGCAAGGAAATGGCGCCTGACGTGAGGCCGGGTGTGGCCGGATACAGCTGGGGACTTCAGTTTCGCATTAGCAGAATTCAGATAACCTACGCTAGTATGGCCTATTTTCCTGGTTTTAATGCCAATTTATTTACTTTTAGCGCCTCTCCAGGCGATTTTCAGGTAAAAAAGCCACGATTTTCAGGTAAAAAAGCCAAAACATTGAAACGTATCAATATTGCCATAGATGGCCACAGCAGTTGTGGAAAAGGCACACTTGCCAGGCAAATTGCTGCAGCCCTTGGATATAAGTTTATAGACAGTGGAGCAATGTACCGCGCCGTTACCCTGCATCTGCGGAGAGCAGGTATAAATCCGGAAGATGAAACGACGGTGTCTTCAATTCTACCGGATATTCATGTAGATTTTGCCGTTAATGCCGAAACCGGACGCAACGATGTTTGGCTAAATGGAGAGAATGTGGAGAAAGAAATTAGAACGCTTAGTGTGGCCAATAATGTAAGCCAGATTGCGAAAATTTCTGAAGTACGCCGGTTTTTGGTTGCCCTACAGCAAAAAATGGGCGCCGATAAAGGCGTGGTAATGGATGGAAGAGATATTGGCACTGTTGTTTTTCCGAATGCAGAACTCAAAATATTCATGACGGCTAGTCCTGAAGTCCGTGCCAGAAGAAGGTTTGACGAACTCTCAGAAAGCGGTATAAAAACTACCTATGAGGAAGTTTTGGGCAATATCCGGGAACGTGACAGGATAGACAGCAGCAGATCAGACAGTCCACTAACGTGCACGGATGAATATATGATACTCGATAATACCGATATGAGCCGTGATGAACAGTTTGCCATGGCCGTGAATTGGGTTAATTCGGCTTTGAATGGCTAATCCTAATATAAGCAATAATTCTCAGATTTCCAAATAAATCGAATGGGCTAATGTGCTGAATTTTTCGGGCAGTTTATTTCGGTTTTTCACTATAATTGATGAACTTTGCAGTCGCAATGAGAACCAAGATAATTGCAGGCAACTGGAAAATGAACAAGACCCTGGAAGAAGGGCAGGCACTGGTAACAGAGATTCGCGGAATTGTGCGCGATGAACATACAGGAAAATCGCAGGTTATTCTGTGTCCGCCTTTTATTTCGCTGGCTTCTGCCGCAAGATTGCTTGAAGGTACAGGAATAGCACTGGGAGCACAAAATTGCCATTTTGAAGACAGCGGCGCTTACACAGGGGAAATTAGCCCCCTGATGGTTAAAAGTACAGGGGCGCAATATGTAATTATTGGCCACAGTGAAAGACGTCAGTATTTCGGTGAAACCGGAGAGATGCTTTTTAAGAAGACAAAAGCAGCCCTCAGACATGGACTTAAAGTTATTTTCTGTGTGGGAGAGACCCTCAAGGAAAGAGAAGAAAAGATATTTTTTAAGGTGGTTGAAACACAGCTTCAGGAAGGACTTTTTGCATTGGACAGAAAAGAGTTCTCCAGTGTTATTGTCGCTTATGAGCCTGTATGGGCCATTGGTACCGGCTTAACCGCTTCACCTGAACAGGCCCAGGAAATGCACAATTACATCCGCAAGGTGATTGGTATGCATTACACGGAAGAAATTGCTGAGGAAACTTCCATATTATATGGCGGAAGTATGAAGCCGGATAATGCTGCAGGTCTTATGGCTCAAGCAGATATTGACGGAGGACTCATAGGCGGTGCCGCATTAAAAGCGCGTGATTTTGCAGACATAATTAAGGCTGTGGGATAATTCTCCGGCAACCGTTTGCATTTTCGGCACGGTTTTTCCTGTTCTTTGCGTAAATAATGAGCAGGACTTTTCGTTACATATTTCAAATGCGTTCGGTATTACTTGTTTTCTTTTTCATGGTTCAATATGCGGGAGCTCAAATCAGAAGTTTCAGCCCCGAACCAGCCATCTTTATTAATGAGCTTGAAACCCATATTCAATCTGCATCCAGTAAAGAACTGAATCAGCGATTTTCCATTTTTAGGCAAAGTTGGGAAATGGGCAAATTCAGCCCTGTTCAGCAAAAGAACATTATGGCAATATGCAGCGACATGGTGTCAGAAGGAATGCCTGTTCAGCCTCATTTTGATTATTTACTGCAGTCAATAACGACCTATATCGAGAAAAAAATGCCTGAAAAGGTACTGCTGCAATGGCAACAGGCTACGCGAAAACTCATTGGAGCGGGAAGTACTGGCTATGTGGATTTTCTAAAGATGACTACCGGCCTATTTAAAAATGGAACCCTGTTCATGGATAACAACAAACGATGGGCCGTTGATTCATGTGACTTTGACCTTGTTTATGAAAAAGGTGAAATAGTGGTGAAATTTCCGCAGACCACAGTTACTTGTTATGGACCGGTTGATGAAATGCGCATTTATAAAACATCAGGAGTTTTTATACCCGGCAAAAAACTGTGGCAGGGTGTTTCAGGAGAGGCTACTTTCGAACGTGTTTTACCCGAAGACAATGTTACAGTAACCTGGAATAAATTTGCGATAAATCTTGAAGAATCCGACTATAAAATTGATACAGCTACACTTCACTATGAAGGATATTTTAACGAGGGTGTAAAAGGACGTTTTCAGGATAAGATTAGTTATTCGCCTGATTCTAATGTTGTAAAAAAATCTCCCTGGCCCAGGTTTTCCAGTTTTGCCAATAGTCTCAAGATATTTGGTATTGTTGGGCCGAATGCATCTCTGCGCGGAGGTTTCAGTATGGTTGGCAGCGATATTAACACTCAAACAGCCAATGGGGAAGAAACGGTTATAAATATTCTCTACAAGAACCAGAAACGTATTACCCTTAAAAGCAAAACCTTCAAAATAACCAATGGTTCCGCTGCAAGCAGGAATGCGGCCATGACTATATATGTGGATAGCTCTTTTATTACCCATCCGTCCGTTGAGGTGAATTTTCAGTTTGAAGAAAATAAACTTGTAATTAGCCGTGGAACAGAAGGTTTAATGCGCGCTCCGTTCTATGATGATTACCACAAAGTAGATATTGATGCACAGCAAATCCGCTGGAAGCTCGATGAGGCCTTTATTGATTTCGATAATATCAATAATGACCAGGATGTGAAGTTGTCGAGTGCCGATTTTTATAAGGAAATGCTATATTCCCGCATTCAGGGTGTCTTGAGCTCCAATCCGCTCAATAATTTGTATGCTTTTTACAACCGCATGCCTGATGATCCTGTTACCCAGGCCATGGAAAAAGAACTAAAGGCTTTGATTGGTAAAAATAAGCCGGAGGATAAGCCTGTTATGGACCAAAAACTCAAAGCCCTGCAGGCACGCAAAAAAGAAATGCGCTCCTATTACAGTGCAGAAAAACGCATGAAATTTTCGCTGGCTGATTATGCTGTTTTTTGTAAAATGCAGCCTCAGGATTTACGCGCCCCATTCATAGAACTGCACGATGCCGGATTTATTACCTATTATCCGGAGCAGGATTCGGCTATGTTCCGGACCAAATTGTTTCGTTGGGTGCAGAGCCATGAAAAAACACGCGACTATGACGTGATAAGGCTCTCATCGCTGATTGGGAGACGAAGCAATATGTCGCTGAACCTGCTTAGCCATGAAATGAATGTGGAAGGTGTACAGAAATTCTTCTTTTCAGACTCGCAAAACGTGGTTGTAGTTCCTTATGAACAACAGGTTACGCTACTAAAAAACCGTCGTCTTCGTTTTGGAGGTATGGTGCGTGCCGGTCGGTTTGATTTTTACGGTAAAAAATTCGAGTTTGATTACGGTAACTTTTTGGTTCAGTCAGATATTATTGATAGCCTGCGGCTTTATTTCCCCGATAGCACCGGACGTTCATTGGTTCCAATTAAAAGCGTGCTTCGCAATATAAATGGAACGCTATACATAGATAAACCCAATAATAAATCCGGTTTGGTTAACTATCCGGAATATCCAATTTTTAAGGCCTTAAAAGGTTCTGAGGTGCTTTATGATAAGCCTTCAATTCATGGTGGGCAGTATAAAGCAGAAACATTTAAATTTGTTATAGATCCGTTTACCATTGATAGCCTGGATAATTTTACTATTGCGGGCTTGAGATTCGATGGTCTTTTCAAAAGCGACGGAATTTTCCCGGAGTTCAGACACTATGTCTACATTCAGCCCGATTATTCCTTAGGTTTTGTTAAACCGACCCCTCCCGGTGGTTACAACATGTACCGAGGAAAAGGGCAGGGCGAAATGGTCATGAATCTTAGCGAACGCGGTTTCTATGGCGAGCAGGGGAATATTGTTTTCAATGGCTCTACAACCAAATTTCAGCGTATATTGCTATTGCCCAAATCTGCAAAAGGCACAATTGAATCATACGATCTTCCCCAAAGCACCATTTACCCTCAGGTTTATGCGGCCAATGCAAATATGGAATGGATTCCTTACCACGATAAATTTAACATAAGCAACGGTCCTACACCCATCAAAGTGTTTAAGTCAGAATATGATTTTATGGGAACGATTACCCAAAAACCATCAAAGGTAACAGGCAATGGCACACTGTCATGGCCGGAAGCTAAATTTAACAGCGATGAAATGGTGTTTGCACCCAATAAAACAAATGCAGACAAAGCCAATCTCACCATTTATGGTGCAGATAGTACCAAGGTGGCATTTGAAACAAAAGACATTAAGGGTACAATGGATTTTAATACTCGTATTGGCGCCTTTACCACCAATAAAACAGGCTCAGAAACACGTTTTCCTTATAATAGCTACGCAACAAACCTGAATGATTACCGCTGGGACATGAATGGCAAAACCATTGAGGCAAGAATGGGTGCAGCCATGGCAGGAAAACAGCCATTGTGGATGAGCACCAACCCCACCCAGGATAGCTTAAAATTTGCCGGTGTTCGGGGCATTTATAACCTGAAAGACTATACCCTGAATGTACAGCAAATTCCGTTCATAGATATTGCTGACAGCCGTGTTGTGCTTAAGGATGGCAAGGTTACCATCCGCGAAAACGGAGATATGGACATTGTAGACAGTGCACGCCTGATTGCCAACCGTATTGACAAGTACCATGAAATTTACAAAAGCAGGCTGAAGATTTATGGCAAAAACAAAATGCGTGGATCCGGCTACTATCAGTACGTAAACAAACTTGGCAAACGACAGGAATTTTTCCTGGATAGTGTTGTTGTAAATAGAAGCAGAAATATTGAAGGATGGGGTAAAATTGATGAATCGCAGAACTTTACACTAGATACCAAAATCGGCTACAAAGGCTTTGCACAGATTTTAAGTACGGAGCAAAACCTTCAGTTTACCGGATATGTGAAACCCTTACACACGTTTAAAAACATTTTACCGTCTGCCTGGCTGCGCTTCAGCGATCGGGTAGATCCGAAGAATGTTATTATCAATGTTCAGGACCCCAGGGATAAAGACAATAAAAAACAATATGTGGGTTTGTTTGTGGCCAATGACAGCAGCCACGTTTACCCCTTGTTCTTTAGCTGGAAACGCAGGTACAGTGATCCGGATGTGACCAACGATACAGGAATTTTTTATTACGATCACGAAAAACAAAGCTTTTTTGCCGGCAGCAAAGACAAACTGCTGAATGACGGATTAAAAGGCAGTTTCATTCAGCTGAATGAGAAAAACCATACGGTACATGCAGAAGGTCCACTCGATTTTGGATTGGAAAGCACCAATATCAAGTTTAAAAATGCCGGTACTGCAGATTTGAAGGAAGGGGACAGCAGTTTTGTTTTCAACCTTGCCATGATGCTGGATTTTCCGCTGCACAAAGATTATGTAGCACGGCTGAAAGAAATGTTTCAAACTAGCAGTGGAGCTTCGGTAAATATCAACAACGATTTCTTTAAAAATGCCATCGGTGAAATGGTTGCTGAAGATAAAACCGCAAGAACGATCATTAAGAATATTGAAAAGAATGGTGAAGTGAACGGTAAAGATGAAGCAGAATACAAGCTGATTCTCAGTGACGCCACTTTCCGCTGGGATAGCAAATTCCGCGGGATGTATTGCAACGATAATGTAAGTGTAGCCTCATTTGCCGGAACCCCCATCAACAAAGACATCAAAACCACCATGTTGCTGGAACACAAACGCGGTGGGGAAAACATGTATATCTACTTCGATTTTGGTGGCAATGAATGGATTTATATCAATCTCACCAAAACCGTAGCCAATATCCTCAGCAGCGATGTTAAGCTGAATGAAATACTGGTGAATACAGCCGATAAGCTGAAAGTAGAGGATTTCTATGTGAAACCCGCAACCCCAAAACAGGTTGAGCGTTTCCTCAAACGATTGGGGGCGGAATAAGGTTTTCTGATTTTTCGAAATCGGGATAAAGCACATCCACCAGGTATAAACCCTGCGGAGGTGCAGATTTACCCACCATGTTGCGGTTTCCGGAGTCAAGCAATTCTTTGAATTGGTCAAGATGCATTTTGCCTAATCCTACTTTTAACATGGTTCCTACCATGCTGCGAACCATGCTTCTTAAGAAACGGTTGGCAGTCACCGTAAAAATCAGACCATCCTGGGTTTCCTCCCAACAAGCCTTCGAAACCACACATTTGTAGCTGTCACCGGGTGTTTTTCCTTTGCAAAAGCAGCGATACTCAGTATGTGATAATAGCAGTTTTGCGGCTTCATTCATCTGTTCAACATTTGGTTTGAATAGCATAAAACAGGCCATTTCAAGGTTGAATGGGTTTCTGACATGGGTAATGAAGTACTTATAGGTTCTGGCAACCGCCGAAAATCGGGCATGGAGCTCGTCTGTAACCTGCCGACAACTAAAAACAGCAATACTTTTAGGCAGCATGCCGTTTAGGCGGTAAACCAAATTTGAAGGTACCTCAGCTTCATTATCGAAATGTGCTGTGAAGTAAGAGGCGTGAACACAGGTATCTGTGCGGCCGCATCCATAAATCTCTATGGGATTTCTTAAAATAATCGATAATTTATTTTCCAAAACTGCCTGAACACTGATCACCTCGTCCTGTTTTTGCCATCCGCCAAAATCAGTTCCGTTGTAAGCCAGTTCCAGAAAATAACGCATTAGGCTCTTTCAAAAACAATGGCACAGCCTTGTCCCACGCCTATACACATGGTGGTCAGTCCGTAACGGGCGCTGGCATCGCGTTTCATCTCATGTAAAAGTGTTGTGCTGATGCGTGCACCACTTGCTCCCAATGGATGTCCGATGGCAATACTTCCGCCATTGGGGTTCACAATCTCAGGATTGATGTTGAGTTCGTGCATGCTTGCCAGCACCTGACTGGCAAAGGCTTCATTGAGTTCGGCAATGGACAAATCGTTTACGCCAATTCCCGCGTGTTTAAGGGCTTTTTGCGTAGCCGGAACAGGGCCAATGCCCATGATGGCAGGATCTACACCGGCCGAACCTATGCTGGCAATTCTTGCCAGCGGCGTTAGGTTGTATTTTTTAACGGCCTCGCCGGATGCCAGTATCATACAGGCAGCACCGTCATTGATACCACTGCTGTTTCCTGCCGTAACGGTGCCGTCTTTTTTGAAAGCAGGTTTCAGCGTTGCCAGTACTTCTAAACTGCTGAGCCTTGGGTGTTCGTCGGTTTCGTAAAAATGAATTTCACCTTTTTTTCCGGGCACAGGATACGGTGAAATTTCATCTTTGAATTTACCGGCCTCGTTTGCCTGTTGCCATTTGGTTTGTGAGCCGCAGGCAAAAACATCCTGGTCTTCACGGCTAATCCCATATTTTACAGCCACGTTTTCGGCGGTTTCACCCATGCTGTAAGGATGATAGGCCTCCGCCAGCTTTTTATTGGTAAATCTCCAGCCAATGGTGGTGTCATATATTTCTGTGCTGCGCTGAAATGCTGTTTCTGCTTTTGCCATCACAAAAGGAGCTCGGGTCATACTTTCGGTGCCTCCGGCAATAATGAGTTCAGCTGTTCCTGATTTGATAGCCATAAAGCCGTTCATGATGCTTTGCAATCCGCTTGCACAAAGGCGGTTTACGGTATATCCCGGCACGCTTACCGGCATTCCGGCCAGCAGCAGCGCCATGCGCGCCACATTGCGGTTGTCTTCGCCTGCCTGATTAGCTGCTCCAAAAATCACTTCGTCGGTATGAGAAAAATCAATGCTCTGATTTCGGAGCATAATCTCCCTGATTACATGGGCAGCCAGATCATCAGGTCTAACGCCGGCAAGGCTTCCGCCAAATTTACCCACCGGAGTGCGGAGGGCGTCAATCACATAAACTTCCTGCATGTTGTGGCAAAGTTACCCAATAATTGCGGTCACTTTTTACACCGGGCTGATTGTGTTTGCAATGACTTGAATTATTTTTGCTATTGGTGCGCTTATCAAAGGGCTTAACATTGGTGCTGTTTGCGCTAGCCATTCTCATGGCTGTTTTCCCTCTAATTACCGCTGTTTCCGTAAATATTCACCGGTCCATCATACATTCGAAAATTGAAAAGGACCTGAAAGAATTAAGCACAGAGGTCCTAAAACTGGATAAGAAGACTCATCCGAACGCCAATAAATACAGGGAGTTTGATTTAAATGGACATCGTTATGACTTGGTTACTGCGGTTGATGGTGGAACACATTGGCTGGTAACTGCAATTGATGATACCAAAGAAAAATGGCTGGAAGAGCAGGCCGAGAAAACCGATGGCCAATCCGGAAAATCCGTAAACTGGATCAAAACGCTAGCCACTGAAAATGCCGTTGAACTGAATATCCCCACTACCCCAGCCTCCTTGGTCAACGCCATGGAATGCTTCAATACTATTAATTCATTTATTCCTGTTTTTTCTCCGCCACCAGAGTGTTAGGTGTAAATTTGGTTTCTTTTTATGGTTCTAAAACAGCACTGATTTCTTCTTTTACTTATCAAACTAAAAAACAAAAATGAAAAAACAATCATTATTGATTGCGGCAATATTTGCTATTACTGCAATCAACGCTCAAAATGAGCAAAAAAAAATAAATAACGACACTACCGAGCTGGAAAGCATGGATGAAATTCTGGTTTCTTCCCAGCGCTTTGGCTCCAGCAGGGCCAACACTACCCGTCAGATCGAGGTGATTTCTGCCAAGCAGATGCAGCTTGCGCAGCAAGGTACCTTGGCAGATGTGCTGTCACAGACCGGTCAGGTTTTTGTGCAGAAAAGCCAGCTGGGCGGAGGTAGTCCTGTCTTAAGAGGTTTTGAATCAAGCAGGGTGTTGCTGGTAGTTGACGGTGTTCGCATGAACAATGCAACATACCGTGCAGGGCATTTGCAGGATATAATTACGGTTGATCAATTCATGTTGGACAGAACGGAAGTTTTCTTTGGATCCGGTTCTACCCAGTTTGGCAGCGATGCCTTGGGAGGTGTTGTTTATATGAAAACCCGTGATCCTAAATTCCGGGATGCTAAATTCGGGTTTGCCAATGCAAATGCAAATTTCAGGTACCATTCGGCCACCAGCGCCGCAATATCCAATGTTAATTTGGGATTGAGCGGAAAAAAAGTTGCCTGGATTTTCAGTTCCACAAGCAGTGATTTTAGCGATCTTCGAATGGGGCAACAGCATCATTTTTCCCGCTGGGATACCTTTGGTCTGCGCAAATATTATGCAGGAAGAATAAACAACAGAGATACCATGCTTCTGAATGATAATCCTTACATACAGCAGGGGAGTGCCTATACACAGAATGATGTATTCACCAAGCTGTCTGTAAAAACGGGTAATCTCTTACACACCCTTAATGCGCAATTATCCAGAACCGGGGCTGTTCCAAGATACGACAGGCTTACAGATATGTCAGCCGGGAAATTGCGATTTGCCACCTGGGATTACGTCCCTCAGAACCGGGATTTTTTCTCTTATTCGTTGTTAGTACCTAAAAAAGACGGTTTGAGTCACAGACTCATTTTATCTCAACAAAATACGGAGGTGGGCAGGGTTACACGGCGTTTTGGCAATGTTTCTGAGCTCACGCAACTCGATAAGGTAGGCATGACAACTGTTAACTATGATTTTAGTTACAATGTAAAACCCGCAATTCAAATTCAGGGGGGTGCCGAATGGGTTGCAAATAAAGTTCAGTCTTCTGCCACAACCAGAAATGTAAATTCAGGCGAGATAACCGGCAGTAAAAATACCCGCTATGCCGATGGAGGCGCAAATACCATGTCTTCCGCACTTTTTGCCAACGCTATATATGTGATAAGGCCGAATGACTTTATTCTGGAAGGTGGAGTGCGCTTAACCCATTATCAACTGAAAGCAAATTTTACTGCAGACAATTTTTTAAAGCTGCCGTATCAAACCGCCGAAATCAGCAGCCTTGCACCGGTTTATAATATAGGATTATCAAAAAAAATGGATTGGGATGGTCTGTTCTTCAAAGCAAGTCTGGCTGCTGGATTCAGGAATCCCAATGTGGATGACATGACAAAGCTGTTTGAAAGCGTGCCCGGGGGAAAACTGGTAATTCCAAATAAAGAGCTTAAACCTGAACGTACACGTACCCTGGATCTTGGTTTTCGCCTTGACAGACAGAAAATTCACCTTGAAATGGGGGGCTATTACACCCGAATAACCCAATTACTCATAGATGCACCCGGCATTTACAATGGTGATGATTCTTTTGATTTTGACGGTCAGCGTACCCCGGTGTTTCAAATGGGTAATTCAGCGCTTGGATATGTTACCGGAGGATACTTTGCTGCAAAAATTCAACTTGTTGATGGACTTTTTATGGATGCTAATTACAACAGCACGTTTGGCCGGTATAAATCGGGAGAAAAAGAATTATGGGCACCCATCGATCATATTGCCCCAGACCATGGCAGGCTGGGTTTGCGCTGGTCAAGCAAGGAATGGCAGTGCGAGGCGTTCATGTTGTTTAACGGACGTAAAATCAGACGTGAATACAGTCCCAGCGGTGAAGACAATGCACAATATGCACCCGGTGGACAAACACCTGCATGGCAAACATACAATGCGCGGGCTAGCTGGCAGGTGAGCAAAAATTTCGCAGCTTCTTTTGCAGTTGAGAATTTACTGGATCTCAATTACCGTGTTTTTGCAAGCGGAATTTCAGCTTCCGGAAGAAATCTCGTGGCGTCGGTGAAGGTGTCGTTTTAAAATATTTTATGAATTTCATGAAAGGGGAAACACAGGTTTTCCCTTTCTTTTTTATTGCCTTATACATCCATGTATTAATTTTGCCCCACAAATGGGACGTATATTCGAAAAACGAAAACATAAAATGTTTGCCCGCTTCGACCGCATGGCCAAGCAGTTTACCCGCATAGGAAAAGAAATTGCGATCGCAGTGAGGCAGGGAGGTGTTAATCCCGATTATAATCCCAGATTGCGCATGGCTATCCAGAATGCCAAAAGCGTAAACATGCCCAAAGACAGGGTAGAGGCAGCCATTAAACGTGCAAGTGATAAAGATACCGCCGGTTACGAAGAAATTAAATACGAAGGATACGGCCCCCATGGCGTTGCTATTTTGGTAGAAACCGCAACCGATAACAATACCCGAACCGTAGCGAACGTTCGTTCTCATTTTAACAAGTGCGATGGCGCAATGGGCAAAACAGGTTCACTCGATTTCGTATTTACGCGTAAAGGCGTTTTTAAAATTTCCAAATCAGCCCTCAAAGGAAAAGATCTCGATGAATTTGAACTGGAAATCATCGACTTCGGCTGTGAAGACCTCGCTATTGATGAGGAAGATGTATACGTATACACCAGTTTCACCGACTTTGGCAATATGCAGAAAGGCCTGGAAGACCTTGGTATTGAAGCTGCCGGCGCCGAATTGCAGTATATCCCCACTTCTTTTGTGGATCTGGAAGAAGCCCAGGCCAACGAAGTACTGGAACTTATTGAGCGTCTGGAATCAGACGATGACGTACAAAACGTTTATCACAACCTGCGTTAACGTTTTTAACGCGGGCAAGTAGCACATTTGGGTTTGTCTCTCTCAGGCAGGTGTGCCACCAGATAAACACTTCTTTCCGGTTGTGCAGGATCATTGCTGATGATGTTGATGGTCTGCGTACTTTTCCCGTGTTTGATTCCCGAATCAAAACGCATTTTTACTTCCATGCTCTCGCCCGGTTTTAAAACGTTTTTGGTATATTCAACCTTTACGCAAGGGCACTGTGGTGTTATTTCATGAAGCTTCAAATCTGACTTGCCAGAATTAGTAAAGGTAAACTGAGTGTTGAAAATCTCACCACTTTCGGCACTACCCAGATCAATAACGGTTTTATCAGTAGTTAACTTGGCCGCCTTGGCCAATTCCCTTGCACCCATTTTTGAAAAAAATTGTTTTCGTTCGTAGGCAATATAAAATCCTGTGTAGGGAAATAAAACATTATCAGAAGGAACCGCAACTTCAAACGCACCAAAGCCGTATGTGCTGATTTTTTTGCCGTCCAGCACAACTTTCACCTTCGCACTTTCATTGGGCTCAAGGCTTTTTGGCATGCCAATTACCTGACAGAAAGCAGGAAGATTTTCCAAAGCAGAAAATTGTGTACTGTAGGGTGTTCCATTGGTGATGCGCATAATGTGCGTATCAGATTTATGGTCAAAAAGTGGCTTGAAACTAACGGTAGGTGGAGTGAAAGTAATCTGCCCAAGTGAAGTGTATTCCGGTTCTTTATTGATAACCTCTTTCAGAACATTTCCCAGTATATCCAGGTGAACGAAAGGGAAATTTACAGCGTTACTGTATACGGTTATGGTTTTTTGAAAGCTGCCAATACGTCCTATTGTTTCGTATTTGGCATCCACAAAACCGCTTTGCCCGGGCCTAATGGTGTCACGGGTCCAATCGGGGGTGGTGCAACCGCAGCTGGTTTGTACCGTGTTTATGAAGAGGTCTTTAGTGCCCACATTTTTAAAGGGGAATCTATGGGTTGCATATTTAATATCTTCACGTATGTCTCCAAAATTGTGCTGTTTTTCCGTAAATTCAATTTTAGGTCCACCGGTTTTGGGTGTCATTTGCCCGGCCAGTCTTCCCGCAATCATCGAAATCAATCCAAAAGTAAAAATCCGTATTGTCATCTCTTTTTTAATAATCAAAAAGTGTTCCAGTTAGACGCTTTTACTTGACGCTGGGTTGTTTGTTGAACCACTTGTTTTTTCGCACATTGTGCGTAAAAAGTTGCACATGGGCCTTAAGTGTAAGAAGCAATGAATCATATATTTCGCCCTCCTTCTTCAACATCACAGGCTTTTTCCGGTTCCTGTACTGCAGGTGAAAATCCTTTACACTGCCATCCGCTTCTATCCCAAGTGCATAAGGATACCTTATTATGTAATAAAGATTTTTCTCCTTGTGCATGCTGTAGCCTGAATAGGCAGAGTCAAAAGGGTTTTTACCAAATCCGTAAAACTTGCCCTTAACACTCGTTAAATCCATAACAGCAGGCACTATATCGCATTGAGAAACGGTTTTGTCAATTACCTTTGGTTTAATTTGCTTGCCGTATATGAGCAGTGGAATTTCAAAATGGCCGCCGGGGCTGTAGAAATAATCTTCCTCCCCATAGCTGGTGTGGTCACCGGTTATCACAAACAAAGTGTTTTCAAACCACGGATATTGCCTTGCTTTCGCAAAAAAGGATTGTAGTGCATAGTCGGTGTAGCGGATGCTTTTGTGGATAGGTAATTTCCCTTTTGGAAACTTGTTTTCCAAATGCGCAGGTACTGTGTACGGATGGTGCGAAGACAAAGTGAATACAGCATTGAAGAACGGTTTTTTCATTGTGTCGCAGCACGTTAAAAAATACTGCATATAAGGCTCGTCAAAAATGCCCCAGTTGCCGTCAAAATCCCGGTTATAATCTTCCTGCGGGTATTCATTGCGTCCAAAGTACTGCACCTTGCCGGTTTGTTGTAAAAAGCCCTGAAAAAACATGGTTCCGTTTGCCGCTCCATGAAAAAAAGCCGTGCTGTATCCGGCTTTGCTGAATACGTTGAAGGCATTTTCCATGATGTTACCGGCATAACCACTGTTTAAATAGTGTGTTTCAATCAAACCGGGCATGCCACAAAAAATACTGGGTACCATTTCCATGCTGCGGGTTCCATTGGCATAACAGTATCTGAAATTAATGCAATGCCTGCTAAAACTGTCTAAAAAAGGAGTGTATGGTTTGCCGTTCAGAAATCCGGTGTAATCGCGGCCCAGGCTTTCAACTATAATTAATACAATGTTTTGTTTTTGCCGGGTTGGAATGCTGTTTTCATTTGAAAATATGGGTTTTACAATTTCTTCGGCAAGTTTTAAATCCATGAGTTTTGTTTCAGGGACCTCCTCGCCACCGGGCATCGATATTATGTTTAATGGTGTACTAATAGTCAAAAGGGTTAGTTCAGGTTGCACATAGAGTCCGGCATGAAGCGTGCACAATGGTTTTAGGTGAAATCCGCCCCGGGCACTGAAAACCCATAATGAAACAAATGTTAATAATACCAGCAATGCCCTGCGCCATTGTGCCCTGATATCAGTATATACTGGCTGACCTCCCTGAGGTGTAAATCTGTAAATAAGTAAAAAGATAACTATGATCAATAATATTGCATGCCAGTATTCCCAAATGTATTGTGTGGTAGAATTGGCGGGGTCAGATAGGATATCAAAAAGTTCTGCACCACTCCTTCGACCGGAAATACGGCTGTAGGCGGTGTCTATTCCATTCAATATTAAAATGGGACTTGCACCTAACAGCATTAGTAGCCTGGCCACCCATAAGTGCCGGGTAGCGCGCGATGGAAAAAAAATCATCCAAATCCATAGCGGAAGTAAAAAATAAGCTAGCAGAGGCAGATCAAAAAAAACACCCCATAGCATTCCTTTCAAAACTTCATATTTTTCGGCGTCGGCAAAAATTTCCTGATTGAAAATGCCCCAGTAAGCCCTGGAAAGAGACATTATCAACAAGGCAAAACTGACCTGTCTTACAACCGTAAAATGAAAAATGTATTTTATCAAGCTTCTCAATCTCAAGTCTGATGCGAAATTCTGCCGTTTTGGTAACACAAATTTAATATTATTTAAGGGTATTAAGAAAATTTTACTTACAGTGTTGGTTTTGCGAAAAAATAGCTGTATTTTTGCTGCCCTTTTTGAGGAAATAGTATGCCTACTATTCAACAGTTAATACGCAAAGGTCGCCAGGAGACGCTCTGGAAGAGTAAGTCCCCCGCCCTAGATTCATGCCCCCAGCGTCGTGGTGTTTGCACACGTGTTTACACAACTACGCCCAAAAAACCTAACTCTGCACTTCGCAAAGTGGCCCGTGTTCGTTTGAGCAATGGTAAGGAAGTCAATGCCTACATCCCCGGTGAAGGTCATAACCTTCAGGAACATAGCATCGTGCTGGTTCGCGGCGGTAGGGTGAAAGATCTTCCCGGTGTTCGTTACCACATCGTACGCGGTGCGCTCGATACAGCCGGTGTTGATGGACGTAACCAGCGCCGCTCCAAGTATGGTACCAAACGCCCCAAGAAAAAATAAGTACAACACTATAAAAAGGTATTCCCGACAGACCATGAGAAAAACCCGCGCTAAAAAACGCATTCTTCTGCCCGATCCGAAGTTCAACGATACCGTTGTAACACGTTTCGTTAATGGCCTAATGTATGACGGTAAAAAGTCGCTTGCATACAGCCTGTTTTACGATGCTTTGGCAATAGTTGAGAAAAAATCCCCCGATGAGCCCGGATTGGAAACCTGGCGCAAAGCATTGAATAATGTAATGCCTACCGTGGAAGTTAAAGCCCGCCGTGTAGGTGGTGCTACTTTCCAGATTCCTACCGAAGTTTCTCCCCGCCGCCGCACCGCTGTAGGTATGAAGTGGATGATTGGCTATGCCCGCAAGCGCAACGAAAAATCAATGGCAGAAAAACTGGCCGGAGAAATTCTTGCTGCCTCCAGAGGTGAAGGTGCCGCAGTAAAGAAAAAAGAAGACACCCATAAAATGGCTGAAGCTAACAAGGCATTCTCGCATTTTAGGGTCTAATAAATCATAGAAGAGAAGAAGATTCATGTCACGCGACCTTAGATACACTAGAAACATCGGTATTGCCGCTCACATCGATGCCGGTAAGACCACAACCACAGAACGCATTCTTTATTATGCGGGCGTGAACCACAAGATTGGTGAGGTGCACGATGGTGCTGCCACCATGGACTGGATGGTTCAGGAGCAGGAGAGAGGTATTACCATCACTTCAGCTGCTACAACTGTAAAATGGAACTATCCCACTACAGATGGACGTCCCAATGCAGATACCAAAGAATATCACATAAACATTATCGATACCCCCGGTCACGTTGACTTTACCGTAGAAGTAAACCGCTCACTCCGTGTGCTTGATGGTCTGGTGTTCCTTTTTAGTGCTGTTGACGGTGTTGAGCCACAGTCTGAAACCAACTGGCGCCTAGCCAATAACTACAACGTTGCCCGTATCGGTTTCGTTAATAAAATGGACCGCGCCGGTGCTGATTTTCTTAACGTAGTAAATCAGGTGCGTGATATGTTGGGTAGTAATGCAGTTCCCCTGCAACTTCCCATTGGAGCCGAAGACAATTTCAAAGGTGTTGTTGACCTTATTAACAACCGCGGAATGATCTGGAACGAAGCAGACAAAGGTATGACCTATCAGATAGTTCCCATTCCTGCTGAAATGGAAGCTGAAGCCAATGAGTGGCGTGAAAAGTTGCTTGAGGCTGTTTCCGAATACGACGTGACCCTGATGGAGAAATTCTTTGAAGCTCCCAACAGCATCACAGCAAGAGAAATTCTTAATGCACTCCGTCAGGCTACCCTGGAAATGAAAATCGTTCCTATGGTTTGTGGTTCATCTTTCAAGAACAAAGGTGTTCAAACCATGCTGGATTTGGTTATGGAATTGATGCCCAGTCCGCTTGATAAGGAAAACATTAAAGGTACCAATCCTGATACAGAGGCTGAAATTACCCGTAAGCCTTCTTACAATGATCCTTTCAGTGCGTTGGCGTTCAAAATTGCTACTGACCCTTATGTTGGCCGTCTGGCTTTCATGCGTGCGTACAGTGGAAAGTTAGATGCTGGTTCCTACGTGCTTAATACCCGCAGTGGTAACAAAGAGCGTATCAGCCGTATCTTCCAGATGCATGCCAACAAACAAAATGCAATTGAATCTCTCGGTGCCGGTGATATCGGTGCTGCAGTTGGATTTAAAGATATCAAAACCGGTGACACCCTTTGCGATGAGAAGCATCCTATTGTGCTTGAATCTATGGTATTCCCCGATCCGGTTATTGGTCTTGCTATTGAGCCGAAAACACAGGCAGATAGTGATAAACTGAGTACTGCTCTTTCTAAACTAGCTGAAGAAGATCCTACTTTCCGTGTTCAAACCGATCAGGATACAGGCCAAACAATTGTTTCCGGTATGGGTGAATTGCACCTTGAAATTATTGTTGATCGTTTGAAGCGTGAATTCAAGGTTGAATGTAACCAGGGGGCGCCTCAGGTTGCTTACAAAGAAGCTATCACCCGCAACTTTACTCACCGTGAAGTGTACAAAAAACAAACAGGCGGTCGTGGTAAATTTGCCGATATTCAGTTTGAACTCGGTCCTGCTGATGCTGATTTCAAAGGCGAAGGACTTCAGTTTGCCAATGAAATTGTAGGCGGTTCTATTCCCCGTGAATTCATTCCATCGGTTGAAAAAGGATTTAAAGCAGCCATGCAGAATGGGGTATTGGCAGGCTATCCCATCAGCTCTATTAAAGTTCGTTTGTTTGATGGTTCATTCCACCCCGTTGACTCTGATTCTCTGTCATTCGAAATAGCTGCCAGAGGTGGATTCCGCGAAGCTGCCCGCAATTGCGGTCCTGTTCTGCTGGAACCAATCATGAAACTGGAAGTTGTAACTCCCGCAGAAAATACAGGTGATGTTATGGGTGACCTTAACCGTCGCCGCGGTCAGCTGGAAGGTATAGACGAGCGTGCAGGTTCACAGGTTGTAAAAGCTAAAGTTCCTCTGAGTGAGATGTTTGGTTATGTGACCACACTTCGCACAATCACATCAGGCCGCGCAACTTCAAGTATGGAATTTAGTCACTATTCAGAAACTCCTCGCAACATTGCTGATGAGGTATTGAAGAAAGTTAATGGTGCCGCAAGTAAATAAATAAGAAAATGTTAAGCCAGAAGATTCGCATAAAATTAAAGTCTTTCGATCACAGCTTGCTCGATAAAAGCGCTGAGAAAATTGTGAAGGCCGTGCGCACTACCGATGTAGTGGTGAGTGGACCGGTTCCTCTTCCTACACGAAAGAAGATATTCACCGTGCTGCGTTCACCACACGTAAACAAGAAAGCACGTGAACAGTTCCAGTACTGCACGTATCAGAGACTGATTGACATTTATAATGGCTCTACTAAAACAGTAGATGCTCTCATGAAAATAGAACTGCCCAGCGGGGTAGAAGTTGAAATCAAATTGTGATTTGAACCATGGAAGGATTGATTGGAAAAAAACTCGGAATGACCAGCATCTTTGATGCTGATGGCCGCAAGGTGGCTTGCACCGTAATAGAGGCCGGTCCCTGTGTAGTTACGCAGGTAAAAACCCAGCAAAAAGATGGATACAGTGCTATCCAGATGGCTTGGGGTGAGAAAAAAGAAAAGAATGCTGGTGCTGCCCTCAAGGGTCACTGTGCCAAGGCTAATACGGAAGCTAAGAAATCGTTTATCGAGTTTCGCAACCCCGATGAAGCCGAAGCTGCTGCTAAACTGGGAGACGTATTTGACGTTTCTATCTTCGAAGAAGGCCAGTTTGTAGACGTAATCGGAACTTCAAAAGGTAAGGGCTTTCAAGGAGTTGTAAAGCGTCACGGATTTGCCGGTGTGGGTGAAGCTACCCATGGTCAGCACAACCGTCTGCGTGCTCCTGGTTCAATTGGAGCTTGTTCGTTCCCTGCACGTGTATTTAAGGGAATCCGCATGGCAGGCCAGACCGGTAATCGCCGAGTTAAAGCAGTTAACATGCAGGTACTTCGCATCGTTGCCGAGCAAAATTTATTGTTGGTTAAGGGTTCCGTACCCGGCCATAATGGTGCCACCTTAATAATTGAGCGTTAACCATGAAAGTGAATGTATTAAACAAACAAGGTGCTGATACAGGAAGGACTGTGACCTTATCCAAAGATATCTTTGGTATAGAGCCCAATGATCATGCTATTTGGCTGGATGTAAAACAGTTTCAGGCAAACCAACGTCAGGGTACACATAAAACCAAAGATCGCTCTGAAATTTCACGCAGTACACGTAAGGTTTTTCGTCAGAAAGGTACTGGCGGAGCCCGTCATGGTAGCTTAAAATCAGGTATCTATGTAGGTGGTGGTCGTATTCATGGTCCACGTCCTCGTGATTATTCTTTTAAGCTGAACAAAAAGTTGAAAAAGTTGGCTCGCTTGAGCGCCCTGTCCTATAAAGCGAAAGAAAATAATATTCTTGTTGTAGAGGATTTTGAAATGGCAACACCAAAAACTGCCGAATTCAAAGGTTTCCTTAATGCACTCAATATCAATGCCCGTACATTGTTTGTGACTGCCGAAACCAACAAAAACATTTACCTCAGCGGAAGAAATATAGAAGGTAACACTGTGATGAAAGCTGCCGATATAAATACCTATCAGGTTTTGAAAGCCGGTAAGCTTATTCTTACAGAAGGAGCATTAACCAAATTAGAAGAATCAAATAAACAATGATACTCAAGAAGCCGTTGATTACTGAAAAAATGACCGCTATCATGGATAAGCGTGGTCAGTATGGTTTCGTTGTAGACAAGAAGTCTACCAAAGACGAAATCAAAAAGGCCATCGAAGATTTCTATGGTGTGGAAGTTGCATCAGTAAACACAATGATTGCAAGGGGGAAAATGCGTCGCAACAGACGCACTGGCCAGATCTCCGGTTATACCAATGGGTATAAAAAGGCCATCGTGACGTTAAAAGAAGGTTTCAACATTGACTTTTACGAAAACATCTGATCATGGCAGTTAAACGTTTAAATCCAACAACGCCCGGTCAACGGTTTCACATTGCAAATTCATTTGCAGAAATCACTACAGACAAGCCGGAAAAATCCCTGATTATTCCTATTAAGAAATCAGGCGGTAGAAATAACCAGGGTCGTATGACTATGCGCTTCATTGGTGGCGGACACAAGCGCCGTTACCGTATGATTGACTTCAAAAGAGCTAACCATGGAGTTGCCGGCGAAGTTCTCAGCGTGGAATATGATCCAAACCGCAGTGCCTTTATTTCACTAATTCAGTACAAAGACGGTGAAAAGCGCTACATCATTGCACCAAACGGAATTAAAGTAGGTCAGAAAATCGAACAGGGACCCGGCGTTCCACCAGAAATTGGTAATGCGCTTCCTATGTCAGAAATTCCACTGGGCTCTCTGATTCACAACATTGAAATGGCTCCAGGTCAGGGTGCTAAAATTTGCAGAAGTGCAGGTTCTTATGCCCAGCTGTTAGGTCGCGAAGACAAATATGCAACCATCAAATTGCCTTCAGGCGAATTAAGAAAAGTTTTGTCTGCATGTTTGGCGACTATCGGATCTGTTAGCAATAGCGAACATAACCTTTTGCGCAAGGGCAAAGCAGGACGTAGCCGCTGGATGGGTATTCGTCCCCGCACCAGAAGCACAGCCATGAACCCGGTAGATCACCCAATGGGTGGTGGAGAAGGCCGCAACAAGGGTGGACAGGCTCGTTCAAGAAACCTGATTTATTCACAAGGTCAAAAAACACGTGCGCCCAAGAAGGCCACAAGCCGTCTGATTATCGAACGTAGAAAAAGTAAGAGGAACAGCAATTAATAACTAAAGAAAATGGCAAGGTCAGTAAAAAAAGGCCCATTCGTAGACTATAAGTTGATGCGCAAGGTTACCGTTCTTAATGAAGGTAACAAAAAATCAGTTGTTAAAACCTGGTCGCGCCGCAGCATGATACTCCCCGATTTTGTGGGGCACACATTCGCAGTGCACAACGGAAATAAATTCATCCCGGTTTACGTAACCGAGAACATGGTAGGCCACAAGTTGGGCGAATTTGCTCCAACCCGCACATTCAAAGGGCATAGCAAATAATAAGGGAGAAGAAACAAAATGGAAGCAAAAGCAATTTTGAGAAACTGCCCTCTTTCACCCCGCAAGATGCGCATGGTGGCTGATTTGGTTCGTGGTCAGAAAGTAGAACGTGCTCTAAACATCCTTCAGTGGAATCAGAAACCCGGCTATGCCCTGTTTCTGAGTAAATTGATTCGCAGTGGTGTTGCCAACTGGAGTCAGATAAATTCCGGTGAGAGAATTGAGGATAGTGATCTGTATGTAAAATCAATTTTGGTAGATGGTGGTGTTACCATGAAGCGTCTCCGAACGGCTCCTCAGGGTCGCGGATACCGTCAGCGCAAGCGCAGTAACCACGTAACTATTGTAATTGATACTGTAACAAAAAGTGAGGTAAATAACTAATATGGGACAAAAGGTAAACCCAATAGGATTGCGTCTGGGTATCATACGTGGTTGGGATTCCAACTGGTATGGAGGAAAAGACTACGGTGATAAACTGGTTGAAGACGAAAAAATCCGCAAATATCTGCGTGTGCGCATACCCAAAGGCGGTATTGCTAAAGTTGTAATTGAGCGTACACTCAAACGTATCACTATTACCATTCATACTTCACGTCCCGGTATAGTTATCGGACGTGGTGGTCAGGAAGTAGACACCATTCGTGAGGAAATCCGGAAGATTACCGGTAAGGATGTTCAGATCAATATCAACGAAATCAAAAGACCTGAATTGGATGCTCGCCTGGTAGGTGAGAATATAGCTCAGCAGATTGAAAATCGTTTTTCCTACAAGCGTGCTGTTAAAAATGCAATTCAAAGTAGCATGAAAATGGGCGCTGATGGAATCAAGGTTAGAATTAGCGGTCGTCTTAACGGTGGTGAAATCGCTCGTTCTGAAATGTATAAAGATGGTCGTACTCCGCTGCATACGCTTAGAAGCAATATTGATTACGCAATCGTAGAAGCTCAAACAGTGTATGGCAAAATTGGTATCAAGGTTTGGTTGTGTCGTGGTGAGATCTATGGTAAAGTTGACCTTGCACCTCAATTGGATACAGAAAGAAAACGCGACGGTGCAAGAGGAAGAGATGACAGAGGCAGAGACCGTGACAGAGGTCCTCGCCCGGGTGGTGGTGATCGTCGTAAGCGTAAATAATAATAATTAAAAGAAAGAAACGATGCTTAGCCCAAAAAGAACCAAATATAGGAAACAGCAGAAAGGCCGTGTAAAAGGTGTGGCCACCCGTGGTCATCGCGTCGACTTCGGTAGTTTCGGACTGAAAAGTATGGAACCCCATTGGATTACAGCCCGACAGATCGAAGCAGCACGTATTGCTTTAACCCGCTATCTTAAGCGTGAAGGACAGGTTTGGATCCGGATTTTTCCGGATAAACCCATAACCAAGAAGCCTGCTGAAGTACGTATGGGCAAAGGTAAAGGTGCACCAGAATACTGGGTAGCTACCGTTAAACCCGGAACTATCATGTTTGAGGTAGGTGGTGTGCCGCTGGAAACAGCCAAGGAAGGTATGCGTCTGGCTGCCCAAAAATTGCCTGTAACTACAAAGTTTGTCGTACGCCCAGATTTCGCCGAGGAGGCATAATTATGAAAAACGAAGAAGTAAAAAGAATGTCCAATAAGGAACTTGTAACAGCGTATAAAGAAGAACGTACGCGCTACCAAAGGATGAAGTTCCAGAATACAGTTTCTCAAATTGAACAGCCACACAAGTTGTCAATTTCACGTAAGAATATCGCAAGAATGCTTACCGAGTTGAACAACCGCCGCATTCAGGCCGAGTTGACTGCTTACATGAAAAAGAATAACGGAGAGAATAACTAATGGAAACAATAAGGAATTCACGGAAAGAAATTACCGGCACGGTAACCAGCACCAAAATGGATAAAACCATTGTTGTTGCGGTTGTTCGTAACGTGAAACACCCCAAATATGGTAAGTATTTCAAAAAGACCAAGAAATACACAGCACACGACGAAACCAACCAGTGTGGTGAGAACGATATCGTTCGCATCATGGAAACCCGTCCGATGAGCAAAACCAAACGTTGGAGATTGGTCGAAGTAGTAGAAAAAGCTAAATAACATGGTACAACAGGAATCAAGACTAAAAGTTGCTGACAATAGCGGTGCGCGTGAGGTGCTTTGCATAAGAGTGCTCGGTGGCTCAGGCCGTCGCTATGCTTCAGTAGGCGATAAAATTGTAGTAAGCGTAAAAGACGCTATGCCAGGTGGAGGCATAAAAAAAGGCGCCGTATCTAAAGCTGTGGTTGTGCGTGTTAAAAAAGAAGTACGCCGTCCTGATGGATCTTATATCCGTTTCGATGAAAACAGTTGTGTTCTGCTGAATGCTTCAGACGAACCCAGAGGCACCCGTATCTTCGGCCCCGTAGCC
The DNA here is from genome assembly GCA_016872175.1 of Sphingomonadales bacterium. Taxonomy (GTDB): domain Bacteria; phylum Bacteroidota; class Bacteroidia; order NS11-12g; family UBA955; genus RGEC01. Next base: position 70,702 of record VHBA01000002.1, read on the forward strand.
AGAGAGCTTCGCGACAAGCAGTTCATGAAAATTGTTTCACTTGCACCAGAAGTGCTTTAATCAATATTGAAAGTGTCAAAAATTAAATTGCATATCAAAAAAGGGGATACCGTTAAAGTTATCGCCGGCGATGACAAAGGGAAAACAGGTAAGGTTCTCAAGGTAATGGTAGCTGACAACCGCGCATTGGTTGAAGGATTAAATATTGTAACCAAACACCGCAAACCTACCGCCCAAAATACAAGTGGCAAAATTGATAAGGTCGAGGCACCAATCCATATTTCCAACCTAATGGTTGTTGTGGGTGGTAAACCAACCCGTATCGGAAGAAAGTTGAATGATAGCGGTAAACTTCAAAGAGTAGCCCGTAAAACCGGAGATTTTATTAAATAAGAATTAGAAAAATGAGCTATAAACCACTTCTGCAAACCCGCTACGAAGAAGCCGTAGTGCCGGCTCTTAAGGAGAAATTCGGTTACAAGAATGTAATGGAAATGCCCCGTTTGGTAAAGGTAAGCCTAAACCAGGGTGTAGGTGCTGCAGTGAATGATAAAAAACTTGTAGATGCCGCTGTAGATGAAATGACCAAAATATCCGGTCAGAAAGCACAGGCAACCTTTTCACGGAAAGCTATTTCAAACTTCAAATTGAGGGAGAATATGCCTATCGGCGCCAGGGTTACCCTGCGCAAGGAAGCTATGTATGATTTCATACATCGCCTAATCAGTATTGCACTTCCCCGTGTTCGTGATTTTCAGGGATTGAATGTGAAAGGTTTTGATGGCCGGGGTAATTTCAATATGGGCATCACCGAACAAATCATTTTCCCTGAAATAGATATCGATAAAGTAAACAGAATCACCGGAATGGATATCACCATCGTAACCACAGCAAAAACAGACGAGGAATGTCTGGAATTGTTGAAATTGATGGGTTTCCCCTTTAAAAGCAAATAATATACATGGCAAAAGAATCCATAAAGGCAAGACAGCGTAAACGTGAGGCACTAGTGGCCCGCTTTGCTGAAAAACGCGCCGCACTGAAAGCAGAAGGTAATTACGAAGCTTTACAGCGTATTCCAAGAAATGCATCTCCTGTTCGTTTGCGCAATCGCTGCAAACTCACAGGTCGTCCAAGGGGCTACATCCGCACTTTCGGCATCTGTCGTAACCAGTTCAGATTGCTGGCTAGCGACGGGAAGATTCCAGGTGTAACTAAATCAAGTTGGTAATAATTAAAGAAGAATAAAATGACCGATCCAATATCAGATTTTCTCACCCGGTTGCGCAATGCCATGAAGGCCAAGCACAGAATTGTTGAAATTCCTGCCAGCAACTTAAAAAAGGAAATCACCCGTGTTTTGTATGAAAAAGGTTATATCCTGAAATACAAGTTTGAAGATTCATCGAACAAACAGGGCGTTATAAAAATTGCCCTTAAATATGATCCTGTTTCAAAAGCCAGTGCTATACGTAACTTGTCAAGAATTAGTACGCCGGGTCTTCGTCGCTATGCCAATGTTGATAGTATGCCCCGTGTACTCAACGGACTTGGTGTTGCAATTCTGACTACATCCAAAGGAGTGATGACAGATAAAGAAGCCCGCACACAAAATGTTGGGGGTGAGGTATTATGTTACGTATCTTAAAAATAAAATAAACAAATAAAATGTCACGCGTAGGAAAAGCACCCATCAGTATCCCGGCAGGCGTCACCATTACCAATGATAATGGAAACGTTACCGCTAAGGGTCCAAAAGGAGAAGTGTCGCAGTACATTGGAACAGATATTACTATCGACGTTACCGATGGAGTGCTGACAGTCAATCGCCCGAGCGACAGCAAGCAACATAAAGCATTGCACGGTCTATACCGCGCCTTGATTCAAAATATGGTTGTTGGTGTTAGCCAAGGGCACACAGTAAAACAGGAATTGGTAGGCGTTGGTTATAAAGTATCCAACCAGGGCAATCTTGTGGATTTTACCCTGGGTTACTCTCACCGCATCATGCTTGAGATTCCCAACGAAATTAAAGTTACCACCGAAACGCTCAAAGGTCAGAATCCATCGATTACCATGGAATGTGCCGACAAACAGCTTTTGGGTCAGATAGCTGCCAAGATACGTTCATTCCGGAAGCCAGAGCCTTACAAAGGTAAAGGTATCAAATTTGCCGGTGAGGTGTTGAGAAAGAAAGCAGGTAAGTCAGCATCCAAATAATTTTAATTAGTTATGTCAAAATCAGTAACACAAAGAAGAAGTAAAATCCGCAGCCGTATTCGCGGTCGCATAAGCGGAACAACTGTAAGGCCCCGCCTCAGTGTATACCGCAGCAATAAAGATATATATGCCCAGATTATAGATGACAGCAAAGGCCTAACCCTTTGTTCTGCATCTTCATCTGAGGATGGCATCAAAGATGTAAAGGACAACAAAGTTGCAAAATCAGCCATGGTAGGTAAAAAGCTCGCCGAAAAAGCTGTTGCAGCCGGAATCAAGTCTGTAGTTTTTGATCGCGGTGGTTATCTGTATCATGGACGTGTAAAGAGCCTCGCAGACGCAGCTCGCGAAGGAGGTTTAGAATTTTAATTTATTAAAGAAGTCATTCAAATGTCTGAAAATATCAATAAACGTGTGAGACCCGGTGAGTTGACACTCACTGAAAAAGTGGTCTCCATCAATCGTGTTGCCAAGGTTACCAAGGGTGGTCGTACTTTCAGTTTTAGTGCCCTCGTAGTTGTAGGTGACGGAAACGGTGTGGTAGGTCATGGTTTAGGGCGATCCAACGAGGTTATGGATGCCGTTAACAAAGGGATAGAAGATGCAAAGAAAAATCTTATTAAAGTTCCTGTAATTAATGGCACAGTTCCGCATGAACAGACCGGTAAATTTGGCGGTGGACGCGTTTTTCTTAAGCCTGCTGCACACGGTACCGGTGTAATTGCCGGTGGTGCAATGCGTGCTGTGCTGGAAAGCGCTGGTGTAACCGATGTACTTGCCAAATCAAAAGGTTCTTCTAACCCTCACAACGTGGTTAAAGCTACATTTGATGCTCTTACTACCATGAGAGATCCTTATGCAGTAGCCAAAATGAGAAATATCAATCTCAAAAAAGTATTTAACGGATAAGGTCATGGGAAAAGTTAAAATAACACTGGTAAAAAGCGGAATCGGATATCCAAAGAACCAGAAAGCTACGCTTCGTGCCTTAGGTCTTCGTAAAATTAACGCGAGTGCTGAATTAGAACTGAACAACCAGATTCAGGGTATGATCAACACCGTAAATCATCTTATCAAAGTAGAAAACACCAAGTAACATGAATTTAAGTAATCTAAAACCAGCTGCAGGTTCTACCAAAAATAGAAAGAGAATTGGCCGTGGTGAAGGTTCCGGTAGAGGCGGTACCTCAACAAAGGGTCATAAAGGTGCGCAATCACGTACCGGTTATTCCAGGAAGATAGGTTTTGAAGGTGGTCAAATGCCTTTACAGCGCCGTATTCCCAAGGGAGGTTTCAAAAACATCAATCGAGTAGAGTATGCTGCCATTAATTTGGATGTGCTGCAAGGTTTAGCTGATTCTCTCAAAGTGAATAAAATTGACCACGAACTTCTTGTTAAAAAACACTTAGTTGGTAAGTCTGAGATGGTTAAAGTACTTGGCCGAGGCGAAATTAAAGCCGGAGTTGAAGTTCATGCCCACAAATTTAGTGAAACTGCTAAGGCGGCTATCGAAAAGGCCGGTGGCTCTGCTCACCTTATAGGATGATACTATGAAAAAACTGATTGAAACCCTAAAGCATATCTGGTCGATTGAGGAACTCAAGAGAAGAATTGTGTATACTTTTCTTTTGCTTGCCGTATATCGTTTGGGTTCTTTCGTGATTCTTCCCGGTATAGACAGCTCAATTCTGGAAGGCAACATGAGCAGCCAGAATAAAAACAATATACTTGACTTGATTAATACATTTGCGGGTGGCGCCTGGAACCGTGGTGCCATATTCGCTTTGGGGATCATGCCATATATCTCAGCCAGCATTTTTATGCAATTGGTTTCAATCGCTATACCAGCCTTTCAGCGTTTACAAAAAGAGGGTGAAGAAGGAAGAAGAAAGATAAATCAATATACACGGATTCTGACCATCGCATTTACCTGTGTTCAGGCCTTTGGTTACCTTAATCAGTTAACAGGAAATCCGGAATATCAGGGTGCCCTCTTATTTCTGCGAAGTAACGCAAACATGACCCAGGGTTGGTTTTTCTTTACCAATGTTATTTTGTTAACCGCCGGAACCATGTTTACCATGTGGATGGGTGAACGTATCACCGACCGTGGTCTAGGTAATGGTATATCGCTGCTAATTATGGTTGGTATTATAGCCCGCCTCCCTAATGCTTTGTTTTCAGAACTTGCTTTTGCTGGTAAACGTGCCAGTTTTATTCTCTTTTTGATTGAGCTTGTAGTTTGGGCACTTGTTATTCTTGGCGTAATTCTGCTAACACAGGGAACCCGAAAAATAACAATTAACTACGCGAAAAGGGTTGTTGGTAACCGTCAGTATGGTGGCGCAAGGCAATATCTTCCGATTAAAATACTATCAGCGGGTGTAATGCCTATCATTTTTGCACAAGCAATCCTGTTTTTACCGGCTACTATTGCAGGTTTTTACGATCAGGGCGGAGTTCCCGGATGGCTGCTAAGCCTTACAAATCCAAACAGTTTTGGCCATAACGCCCTCATGGTTTTTTTAATAGTCGTATTTACCTATTTCTACACGGCCATTATTTTTAACCCTGTGCAGATGGCCGATGATATGAAGCGTAATAATGGTTTTATACCCGGTATAAAGCCTGGGAAGCAAACTGCCAATTTCATTGATGATATAATCAGTCGAATTACTTTGCCCGGAGCTATCTTTATATCCTTAATTGCAGTATTGCCAGTTATTTCAGGCAACCTGGGAGTGAATCAGGAATTTAGCCAATTCTTTGGAGGTACCAGCCTGCTAATTTTGGTTGGTGTGGTATTGGATACCCTTCAACAAATCGACAGTTATCTGCAGATGAGAAAGTACGACGGATTGATGAGCAGTGGCCGTCTTAAAGGTCGTTTCACAGGTAATACACCCCAAGTTGATTATTAACAAAAAAAACACTATTTTTGCAGCCCTTTTGAAATGCCAAAGCAAGATGCCATAAAACAAGACGGAGTGATAACGGAAGCATTGTCCAATGCAATGTTCCGTGTTAAGCTCCAAAATGGGCATGAGATTATTGCTACCATTTCGGGCAAAATGAGAATGCACTATATCAGAATCCTACCCGGTGATAAGGTTCAGGTTGAAATGTCTCCCTATGATTTAACCCGAGGAAGGATCTCATACAGATACAAGTAAAGATATGAAAGTTAGAACTTCAGTAAAAAAGCGCAGTGTAGACTGCAAGATTGTGCGCCGCAATGGAAAGGTGTACGTAATTAACAAAAAGAACCCTAAGTATAAACAAAGACAAGGTTAAAAGACAATGGCCAGGATAGCAGGTATAGATTTACCCAAAAACAAAAGAGGCGTGATAGGACTGACCTACATTTTCGGTATCGGTCCAAGCACGGCAGCCAGAATTCTGGATAATTCCGGAATTAGCCGCGACAAAAAAGTGAATGACTGGGATGATGATGATTTGTCAAAAATCCGTGGATTTATCACCAATAACCTCAAAACGGAAGGTGAATTGCGCAGTGAAACACAACTGAACATAAAACGACTGATGGACATCGGTTGTTATCGCGGACTAAGACATCGTAAAGGTCTGCCGGTTCGCGGACAACGTACCAGCACCAATGCACGTACCAGGAAAGGTAAACGTAAAACTGTAGCAGGTAAGAAAAAGGCCACCAAATAATAGATGACAGGGAAATGGCAACCAAAAAAGTAACAAAAAAGAAAGTAAAAGTAGATCCCCACGGACAGGTGCATATTCATGCAACCTTCAACAATATCATTGTTTCCGTAACCAATACCGAAGGACAGGTTATTTCCTGGTCCTCCGCAGGTAAAATGGGTTTTAGAGGTTCAAAAAAGAATACTCCCTACGCTGCTCAAATGGCATCGCTGGATTGTGCAAAAACAGCATTCGACTCAGGTCTTCGCAAAGTGGATGTTTTTGTTAAAGGTCCAGGTGGAGGTCGTGATAGTGCAATTCGTAATTTGCAAACTGTAGGTCTTGAAGTTATATCAATAACAGATATCACACCAATGCCCCACAACGGTTGTCGTCCACCTAAACGCCGCAGGGTTTAATTTTCATTATAAAAGCATAACAATCAATGGCAAGATACAGAGGTCCAAAATCAAAAATAGCCCGTCGTTTCCGTGAACCAATTTTCGGACGTGATAAGGCTTTGGAAAAGAAAAACTATGGTCCGGGTCAGCATGGCAACAGCCGCAGAAGACCCAAATTGTCTGAATACGCAGTTCAACTGGCCGAAAAGCAAAAGGCTAAATACACATATGGTTTGCTGGAAAAGCAATTTAGAAACCTGTTTAAAAAAGCGGCTGCCAAAAAAGGAATTACCGGTGAAAACTTATTAAAGTTCCTCGAGGCTCGTTTGGATAATACAGTTTTCCGCTTGGGTATTGCTCCCACGCGACGTGCTGCACGCCAACTTGTTGGACATTGCCATATTTTGGTTAATGGTCACGTGGTGAATATTCCCAGTTATCATCTTAAACCTGGTGATGTCGTGGCAGTACGTGAGCGTAGCAAATCACTGGAGATTATTGCGGAAGCAGCAGGAAGTGTTCGCAAACGCTTTAATTGGCTTGAGTGGGATGGCGGTGAACTTTCCGGCAAATTTATCAGCTATCCGGAGCGTTCTGAGATTCCTGAAAATATCAAAGAACAGCTGATTGTGGAATTGTACTCTAAATAAAACTTTTAAAACAAATCAAAAATGGGAGTTATTCCTTTTCAAAAACCAAATAAGGTGGTGATGAATAAAGCCACCGATTTTCATGGAGTGTTTGAATTTTCACCTCTGGAAAAAGGCTACGGTGTTACCATTGGTAATGCTATGCGCCGCATTCTCCTTTCATCGCTGGAAGGTTATGCCATTACATCTTTAAAAATTCAGGGTGTGAACCATGAGTTCTCCACCATAAAAGGTGTTGTTGAAGATGTACTTGAAATTATCCTGAACCTTAAGCAGGTGCGTTTCAAAGCTAATTCATCTACCGATGACAATGAGAAAATTTTTATCAGCCTTAAAGGTAAAGACCAGTTTCTGGCCGGAGATATAGGCAGATACACCAATTCCTTCAATATTTTAAATCCGGAGCTGGTGGTTTGTAACATTGAGCCAACTGTTAATCTTGAACTTGAACTTACCATCGGCAAAGGCCGTGGCTATGTTCCTGCCGAGGAAAACAAAGTAAAGGACGCACCGATTGGTTTAATTGCCACCGATAGCATCTTTACACCCATCAGAAACGTTAAATACACGGTTGAAGATTTCCGCGTTGAACAACGTACAGACTATGAAAAGCTGGTAATGGAAGTTACTACTGATGGCAGCATTCACCCTGAAGAAGCACTGAAAGAAGCTGCGAAAATCTTGATCCAACATTTTGTATTGTTCAGCGATGAGAATATCATGCCTGAATCAAAAGCAAGTAAAGCTGTTGAAGAAGTGGATGAAGGATTCCTGCAAATGCGTAAAATCCTGAAAACGCCTTTGGCTGATCTTGATCTATCAGTGCGTGCATACAACTGTTTGAAGGCAGCTGAAATCAAGACGCTTGGAGAATTGGTTCAATACCATATCGATGATCTTTTGAAATTCCGCAACTTTGGTAAAAAATCACTTTCAGAACTCGAAGAATTCGTTCGTGATAAAGGCCTTCATTTCGGAATGGAAATAGCAAAGTATAACTTAAACGAAGACTAAGTGCAATGAGACACGGGAAAAAAGTAAACCATTTAGGACGCACTGCGCCTCACCGCAAAGCGCTGATGGCCAATATGGCATCCTCGCTGATAATTCATAAGCGTATTACCACAACTTTAACTAAGGCTAAAGCTCTAAGAACATACGTTGAACCTTTGATTACAAAGGGTAAAGATGCTACAACACACAACCAAAGAACGGTTTTTGCTTACTTGAAAGACAAGGAAGCTGTTAAAGAACTTTTCACAGTTGTGGGCACTAAAGTAGCTTCAAGACCTGGTGGCTATACACGTATCCTAAAGGTTGGTAATCGTATGGGTGACAATGCTGAAATGGCTTTCATCGAGCTGGTAGATTTCAATGAATATTTTCAGGGCTTTGGAACTGACAAAAAAGACGCGAAGAAAACCCGTCGTGGTCGTAGCAAGGCCTCTGCAACACCAACCAAAACCGCTACGGCGCCTGTTGTTGCTGAAGAAGTGGTAGCGGAAGTAGTTGAAGATACAGTTACGCCGGTTGAAAATGTTGCGGTTGAAGAAACCCAAGTTGCTGAAGCAGTGGAAGAATCTCCCGTAGTTGATTCAACTGAAGAAACCCAGTCAGAAGAATCCCCCCAAGCAACGGAAACAACCGAATCTACAGATGAAAGTGTCCCTGAAAACCAGGACGGTGCTGAAGAGAACAAACCAGAATAATAATAAATAAACTTTTTAAAAAAAGCATCCTATGAGATGCTTTTTTTATGCGCCGCCTTTTATCATTTTAATTATTTCTGCTGACGGTAAAACTCCTGACTTTCTGGAAATTAGTTTTCCAGAGCGATATAATATCAAGGTAGGAACACCACTGATGTTTAATTTTTCCGCCAGTGCAGGGTTTTTATCCACGTCTATTTTTATTATCTTAACAGTATCACCAAGCGATGATTTTACCTGCTCTAAAATGGGAGCCAGTGTTTTGCAAGGTCCGCACCAAGTGGCATGAAAATCAACCAATACAGGAATGTCTCCGAAACTACTATTGTATTATATGGACAGCCCCATTTCTGTTAACAGATGGTTGGCTTTACCTACATACTTTATCACAAACAATACGTAACGGATATCGCAGCCGATACTACGGCTGTATTGATCATTCCATGCGTAATCATTTATAGTGGCAGTGAAGCTTCTGTCAAAATTCACTCCTATTAGATTGCCCTCAGCATCCAGCACTGCACTTCCACTATTTCCACCGGTGGTATCCAGGTTATACAAAAAAGCAACGGCTACTTCGCCGGATTCCTTGTCTTTAAAAATAACCGGTACGTCTTTAATTCTTAACTGGTCAGCTACAACAGAAGGTAATCTGTAGTCAGCAGCTGTATTGGCTTTTTCAAATACGCCCTTTAGTGTTGTATACGGCAAATGTATTTCAGCATCGTTTGGTTTGTAGCGCTTGATGTAGCCATATGTCAGGCGAAGCGTGCTGTTGGCATCCGGAATGAATTGCCCTTTTTTAAATGACTCCTTCATGTCCAAGTACTCAGGCATGATGGATTTTAATTGTTGGTCGAGTTGAGCCCATGTTAGGTCAATGTTTGAGCCTTCTTTCTCAAGTTCATTTACAAGTTTCATCAAAGGGCTTTTATATTGCAATAGTTTTTCAGGTCGTGTTCTTAATGTTTTAAACACAAAACCTGTATCCATCAATTTATCTTTGGACAATACTGTGGCTATCCATGTTTTTAAGTCTTGTTTGCCATTGCATTTAATTTTTACTGTTCTGTTTGCATTTACTTTGGGAAGCAGTTCCTGCAATACCCAGATTTCGAGGTCTTTGTCAACGATGGAGTAATTTTGGTAGATGTTATTTCTGAATTCAGCAATGATTTTTTTCTTGTCATCTGCAAATTTGGCATTTGCATAGGCACTGGAATAATTCAAAATCATACGGGCTGCATAGAAGGGAGCAGACTGATTATTTAAAAACAAATAATTAAAACGTTGATTGGCGAGTTCGGTTTTCTGTGCCCAGAGTGTATTCAAATTGGGAATGATGTTTTTTCGGGATTCCTGATTTTCATTAACAGCAATTCCATGCATCGCAGTTTCATCGGCTTGCTTTTGCGCTACTAACCCTGTTCTTGTAAGTCCCTGAATCTTACCACGGTAGTTTTTCTCCACGTTTTCCAAACTTTGTATCTCCTTGGCAAACGCCAGAAATTTGGCATCATTACCTTCACTTAGGGTTTTCATCTGCCGGATATAGGATGCATACCATTTCTGAATAAGAGGAAGTTGCTTTTCCTGCTGGAACTTCAGATATGGCGCACTTTCGTGCCTGAATGTTCTTCCCGGGTATCCCATAATGAAAACAAAGTCTCCCTCTTTTGTGCCATTGGCATTGATTTTTAGGTGTCTTTTGGGTTTAAAAGGAACATTGTTTTTGCTGTACGGTGCCGGTTTCCCATCCGGGCCTACGTAGGCGCGCACCATGCCGAAATCTCCATTATGCCGAGGCCATTCCCAGTTATCAAGGTCTCCTCCAAACTGCCCTATGGTGACCGGTGGTGCAAAAACAAGCCTTACATCGGGAATCAGCAGGTAGCGGAACAGCATGTAACTTTTTCCAACAAACATCTCAGAAACTTCCATTGTCAAATCGGGATTATTTACTTTTTCTTCAGCCAGAATGTTTTTGATATTTGCTGCTATAGCTTTCGCCCTGGCAGATGGGTTTAAATCTTTAGTGACGCCTTGCAATACTTTTGACGATACATCTTCGAACGACTGGGTAATCCTGCAGGGCATGTTGATGGGTAATTCCTTGGTTTTATCCGCAGCTACAAATCCGTTTTCAAGGTAATTGTTATCGGCTGTGCTTAAATCAGCAACACCACCATAAACGCAGTGATGGTTCGTGATGATAAGGCCTTCAGGCGAAATAAATGAACCCGAACACCCGCCTACTTTTACCAATGCATTTGCCAGCGAAACTTCACCGGGCGAGAATAAATCCTTGGTATAGAGCTTCAAACCTGCATTTTGCAGTGCTTTTTCATCAAGGTAATTAAGTGGAAACATTCCCTCATCTTTGGTAGTAGAAACTGATACCAAACCGATGCAGAGCATGGAAATGGCAACTATACTGATATTTCTCATTGTGATTTTAAATTGTGGATGCAAATGTAAACTTTAGGTTGGGTGTATGCACGGTCAAACCTAATTTTGCTGATGAATGGAATTTAATCTGCTCTTTTTAACCGGGTTCCTTATACTTGTGACGTTGGGTTTGGTGCTGGATTTGGGATTGCTGGGCAAAGAACAAAAAACACTCACCTCCAAACAGGCACTCTGGCGTACAATCGTATGGATAACCGCAGGATTGATGTTTTCGCTGGTTATTTATTTTTTTCATCACGATTTACATAATCTTCAGAACGTTGCGGATTATCGAAATTTCAAGGATACCTATGGGAGTAATTTTATTGTATTTGATGATGTAAGTAAGTGTAGGGAATCTTTTTCCAAAGAAGCTTTTATAGGTTATATTACCGGTTATTTTGTTGAGTACTCGCTAAGCGTAGATAATCTCTTTGTTATGCTGCTTATTTTTAATTCATTCGGAATAAGCCTGTCTGACCAAAAGCGAATTCTTGTATGGGGTGTTATAGGTGCAGTTTTGATGAGGTTCCTGTTCATTTTTCTGGGTGGACTCATGATTCAGCAATTTCACTGGATGATATATTTATTTGGCGGATTCTTGATTATTACGGGGCTCAAGATGCTTTTTACCGGCGGAGATGATGAAACAATTGATACCGAGAATCACCGTGTATTTAAGTGGGTATCTAGATTTTTTAGAATTAGCAGGGAAAAACATCATGGAAAGTTTTTTATAGTAACCGAGGGAAAGCGATACGCTACATTATTATTTGTGGTGCTTGTTCTGGTAGAATTTACAGATGTGCTTTTCGCCGTTGACAGTGTACCTGCCATTTTTGGAATTAC
>VHBA01000003.1 GCA_016872175.1 Sphingomonadales bacterium
ATCGGATTTCATGATAATTCTATTCGTTTTGGGGGTGCAAATATAGCAAAAAAGTTTAAAATAAACAAGGATGTTTGCTAATTTCCTAGTCCATCCACATCCAGTTCTCCACCCTGGTCTGCTTCGCCATTTTCTCCACAGTCCATGCTCATATTGGTCAAGTTTTCCGGAGAATCTGGCATGTCAGTATTGATATGGATCTGGTTGTCCGCCTGTGCCTGTTTCATGAAAAGGCCATAGATAGGCAACGCCATAAGAGCGCCTTGTCCAATCCAACCATTGCGGAAACGCACCGAGGGGTCGTCTGCACCTACCCAAACACTGCACACAAGGCCTTTGGTTACGCCCATGAACCATCCATCTGCACTGCCTTGTGTAGTGCCAGTTTTGCCACCAATATTACCGGTGACACCAAATTTTCCACGCAGATAACTTCCGGTTCCAAAGTCCACAACGCCTTTCAGCATGCTGAACATCAGGTAAGCTTTCTCTTCGCTCAATACCTGGTCGTGTTCCGGAGTTCCAAATTCTTCCAGCACATTGCCGTTTTTGTCTTCAATGCGTGTTAGATATGTTGGTTTAATCCATAGCCCTTTATTGACAAATGCTGTGTAGGCGCTGGCCATTTCAAAGGGACTGAGTTCCATGGTGCCAAGACAAATACTGGGAACCGGTGGGATACGGTTTTTTTCAATTCCCACCCTTTCGGCAAATTTGATAACCGTCTGAGGGGCTTCATCACCCAACGATTTCATGATTTGCGCAGTAATAAGGTTGTCTGAAAGTGCCAAACCTTTAGCCATGGTAAATTCTCCGCCTTCTTTGCCATCGCTGTTTCTGGGGCTCCAAACTTCTCCATTTGCGCCTTCAAAAGTGGTTCGTTCGCGCGGAAATACCGTACATGGACTGTATTTGTTGATATCCATGGCAGTGGCATAGACAATGGGCTTGAATGTGGACCCCACTTGTCTTCTGGCATTTTTATTTACATGATCATATTTAAAAAATTTGTGATTAATGCCGCCAACCCAGGCTTTTACATGGCCGGTTTCAGGTTCTACGGCTATAAATCCTGCATGAAGAAACTTTTTAATGTACTTCATGCTGTCATACGGACTCATGGTAGTGTCGCGCTCGCCTTTCCATGAGAAAATGGTCATGCGAATAGGTTTTTTCAATTCTGCCATTATCGCTGATTCGTCTCCATTGAATTTTTCTTTCAGGGACTGGTAACGTTCGGTTCTTCTAAGTGCATTTTCTATGAACTCAGGAATTACTGTCCAATCGCTGAGTTTTCGCCAGGGAGCGTCTTTACCCCAGGTTTGATAAAACTGTTTTTGAAGATCGGCCATGTGCTGTTCTACGGCTTTTTCTGCATGTTTCTGTATGCGGCTGTCGATGGTGGTGTATATCCTTAATCCGCTTCGATATAGATTATGTCCGTTTTTCTTGCACCATTGCTTCATGTATTCGGCAAGTTGATCTCTGAAATAAATGGCAGGCCCTTCATTGTCAACCCACTTATAATCCAGTTTTACCGCTTTCTCACGTATGTTTTCATAATCGCCAGCATCCAGTTTTCCGTATTTCACCATTTGTTTCAGTACCACATTGCGTCGTTCCTTCGAATTTTCGGGGTTTAGGCGGGGATTATACAAACTGGTTGCTTTCAGCATGCCAATAAGAACGGCAGCCTCTTCCACTTTCAATTCTGCCGGTTTTTTGTTGAAAAATTCGCGCGATGCGGCGTCAATACCCCAGCTCATTCCGGAAAACGGAACAGTATTGAGATACATGGTAATAATTTCATCTTTGGTAAATCGTCTTTCCAGCCTAATGGCAATGATCCATTCCTTGAATTTTTGCATCAGGCGTGTGATTTTCATTTTAGGCTTATCGTAAATGCTGAAAAGATTTTTGGCAAGTTGTTGTGTAATTGTGCTGGCACCGCCATCCCGGCCCATTCTTACAATCGCTCTTGCTGTTCCTTTGGCATCAATTCCGGAATGGTCATAAAAACGAACGTCTTCCGTGGCGATCAGCGCATCATACACGCATTGTGCAATCTGATCATGTTTTATATTGGTTCGGTTTTCCAAAAAATAGGTGCCCAGAATTTCACCATCAGCAGCATAAACCACCGAACTCTGCGCACTTTTTGGGTTTTCAAGGTCTATAATATCAGGCATGTCGCCAAAAAGGCCAAAATTCACAAGCAGAAAGAAAACAATAATCATTAGAAAAACACCCAGAAGAAATTTCCAGAATTTTCCAATTAAATAATACCCTGAGTTGCCTGCCATACTGTATGCGAATATACCAAGTTATCGCAACTTTCCACGGAAGAATTCCATGTAGGCGTTTATCCTGTTGTTGCTTGCAAGAGCCAGGTAGTTTGTTTTGGCAATCCAGGCCATTTCAAACTCGAAAAGGCCCTTTGCTGCCAGTATTTCAGGTTTCTTTTCAATAAATGACAGATACTCTTTCGCCTTTTCAGGTTTACTGAAATTTGATATACTGATATAAACAGTGGTGCCGGAAGCTCTGGCCGGACTTACTTCAAGATTTTCAAAAATGAAGTTCTCCTTGTTGAAATCATTCAATGTGGCCCTAATCATGTTTGTGTTGCTGCCTTTAGGGAAAACCAGCAGGTAAAACAGTTCTTCTTTTCCATCCCAGGTTTTCCATAATTCTGTTTCATCCCTTGGGGTGTCGGATTTTCCATTATCTCCTGTATTGTCGGCTGTTGAAGTTTTTAATCTTTCCCAGGCTTCAATTGTTGTTTGTGCTTGATTAGCCATTGGAGTTCCGGGATAGTCCTGAGTAATTTGTTTCAGAACCTCAATGCCTTTTTCTGCACTACCTGATTTAATGAGGCAAATACCATATTGATAATCAAACCTTGACTGGTATGCATTTCCTGCATATTTTCTATCGGCCTCCATTTTAACAGTAATGGCCTCGTTGTATTTAGCCTCGTTGGTTAGCTTATACATTTTTTCATATAATTCTTCTATAACTTTAAGTTCAGAGACCTGCTCAGAATTATTGTTGGTACTGTCCTTTTTACCATCAAGCAATTTAAGGTACAATGAGTTTGGATATTTATCCAGCAATAATTGACGGTATTGGTTAAAATCTCCCAGTCTTCCGGCGTTTCTATGAATTTTAGCCATTTCGAAATAAATCTGGGGTTCATACAGCGTCTTGGGATATGATTTTAGCAATAATTCATACCATCGAAGTGCCTCCTTGTCTTCCTGAAGCTGGTTTTGGTAAATACCTGCAGCTGCAAACATTGATTCCTCCATGCGGTTTTGGGCATTCTTTTTGGCTTCGTCTGAAAAAGGAATGTCTTTATAGTATCTGCGTCTGTCTGCAGAAATACCATCAGGTATTCCCTGCACCGGTTCATCATCTTTTTTTACAGCTGTATCGTTCGTCGTGCTGACCGTGGTTTCAGACACTTTTTTGGAGTTAATACGCCAATAATCGCGGTTCACACGGTTGCCCCAGTAATTCTGAAATTCCTGACCGGATTTGTTACGCATAGCCGTGTTGTAAAATGGAAATGATCCAGTACCTGCCAATGCATCGGTACCTATTCCTGAAGGCGGAGCCGGGGGAGGCGTAGGTTGATTTTTCAGTTTTTCTGCCAGTTTTTTCTCATTCTCAATAATACGGTCAATGGATTTTTCCCTAAAAACAGGGTCATTAGCCATCCGAATCAGGCTGTCTTCCCGTTTAATGGTAAGCAGGTGCCTGAGTAAATCAGTAAGCTGGGCGCTTTTTTGAGATAAACGTTTATAATCGGGGTGTTTTTCATCCAGTTTTTTGTTGGCTGAATCATAATATAAGCCCGAGTTTTCATAATCCCTTCTCTTATAGTAATAATCCCCGACAGCCAGATAGGTGGTGGTCATCTGGGCATTGTCATTACCCGATTTTCTCAGCGACTGATTGAACTGATACAGTGCCTTTGATTCGTTACCGGCCCTGAGTTCATTAAGCCCCATTCTGTAGTGGATCTGACCATAATACTCGATATTTTTATCATCGCGGAGCATCTTTTTCAGAATAGAATTTACCCGCGCATATCTAACGCCCTGGTCTGCCACCAACTGAGACAGCTGAATCCTGGAATTGAATGCCATATCATAAGGAGGATTCATTTTAATTACCTTTTGATAATGTGAAGCAGCTTCATCGGTTTTATTCAAGTCAGCACAAACCTGAGCCAGTGAAAAATGAAGCCTGTAGCGTTCCATCTTCCTTTTGGCATGGGGTACTGCTTTGTTCAGGAATTCATAAGCCTGCAGCATTTTGCTTTCCTTGAGATAAACGACAGCCAGTGCTTTGTATAATTCACCCCTTAGCGATTTAGGGAAATCTTTGTCCTGATCGAGACTCCTGGCAAGGTTTTCTGCTTCTCCGTATTTTTTTCGCTGGTATAATGTCTGGTAAATCCATAGTTTGGCACTATACTGAATTACCGGGTCCTTGTAGTTTGAGTGCACAAAATTAAACAAGTCTTCTGCAGCAATAAAATCTCCTTTCAGAAAATAGGCTTTCCCCATAAGCAGGTAGGCATCATCGACCCAACGACTGCGGGGATGCTTGTCTATCATGGTGCTCACCTTTTTTACTACTTCATCCATGGCTGCCTGGTTGCCTTTGAGCGATTCGGCCGGTCCAAAGTTGTAAATTTCAATGAATGTGCGGTAATCGTCTTTATGGTTTTCTTGCAGTGTCAGCATGGTTTCATTCCATTTTGCCTCCGCATTGAAATATACATTGTAGTGCGCAGTGGTGTTGTGCCATGCCCTGCCCATCGCAGAATCACTGTTCTTGCATGAATGCAATGCAATAAGTAAGGCCGGAAATAGCATCAGCAATAAAATTCTTTGAAGGCGCATGAAGGAGTTCACGCTTAAAAACGATATTTTCGTGTTTTTATTACGTAAAGGCACAATATTATGGTCAAAGTTCGCAAAATTATGGCTAAACTTAGAAATAAGTATCGTTTGGTATTGCTGAATGATACCCATTTCGGTGAAGTTTTTTCTATTAGCCTTACTCCAATGAACTTACTGATGCTGCTGAGTACGGTTTTTATAACATTTGTCATAATAATTTATTTGCTGATTTCCTTCACACCGGCCAAGCGCCTTGTGCCGGGTTTTAGCAATACAAACAGCCGTGAAGCTATGATGGAACTGAATCAGCGGGTTGAAGACCTGGGCAGGGAGCTTGAAAATAAACAGATTAAAATTGATGCACTTAATGATATGTTGTCTGATAAAGAAAAGAAGTTTGACAGTACTTCGGTTCGTCCAGGCAGAAATTGAGTAATTCTTTGTTATTTTTGAAAGTATATTTGCAGTCCAATGTTTTCATCCAATCAATCAGGCAAGCAAGGCAAAAAAGAGCCTGCTTCCGTAAATAACTTGTTAAATATTATTGGCCCGGGTACCAAGCTCAAAGGTGACCTGGTATCTGAAGGCGATTTTCGTGTGGATGGCGTTATTGAAGGTCATGTAACCGTTAAGCAAAGGCTTGTACTTGGGGATGGCGGAAGTATCACAGGTGATATAGATGCCCGCGACGCAACCATTGCCGGATTTATCAAAGGTAATATTACCGTTGCCGAAACGCTGGTACTCAAGTCAAACTCTAAAATTGACGGCGATATAGCCACAGGGAAAATTATTATTGAAAGCGGTGCATCCTTCAACGGACGCTGCAGCATGAATGCACATATTACCCAGGTTACGACCAAATCCGTAACCCAAGGATCCGATGAAACCGGACAACCATCTTAAAAAATCGGGCAGCTTTCTCCGTTACAGCAGCCTTGCACTGCAAATGATACTAACCCTTTTGCTTTTTGTGGCAGGGGGATATTATCTTGATAAATGGCTGCAAACAGCATTTCCCTGGTTTACACTTTTTTTGACGCTGGGAGGTGTGGCCGGTTCGCTTTACTCCGCAATACGTAAACTTTAGCCTTCATCATGAAAACGTACTATCAAAGACTTATTGCTTTTTCTGTTATCATTTTTGCAGGAATGCTCACAAATGATTTTCTGAATAAAGATATAATTCCGGCTTATGGATATTTTGGTGTGCTCTTTCTGGTGGGTTTATCGGGATTCATACATTATTATATACACGGAAGTGGAAATACCGACCCAAAGAAAACCATCAGGCGCATGATGCTGGGCAGTATGCTGAGAATGATGGCTGCTATTTTTTTTCTTGCAATTTCATTGTTCGCGTTCCGTCCTCTCAATTTTCCCTTTATCATTTCCTACACGGGCAGTTTTTTCCTGTTAATGGTGTTTGAAATTTCCCAAATTCGTCGTAAATTGCGCCCCGATTGCAATGGACGCTCCAAATAAGCAAATGCCCTATTTCTCAGCGCTTTTCAGCGGATATAGAACTTCCAAAATTTTAGTATTGTCTCTGTTTTACGCGTTTTTTACGCTGGCTCTTCATGCTTCAGAAGCTGAACATACCCTTGAAAAGGGGCATGAAAATACCCATTCTGAGGAAAAAATGGATGCGGGTAAGCTCATTATGGAGCACATTTCAGACTCGCATGACTGGCACCTTTGGGGACACACTTCCATCCCTTTACCTGTGATAGTTTATACCCAAAGTCAGGGTTTGCTTGTGTTCTCAAGCTCCCGTTTTAATCACGGGCATGATGCTTACAATGGATTTAAACTCAATGAAAAGAACCAGTTAGTATGGGAAAACCAAGCCAATACAGAGGCGATTTATGACCTAAGCATTACAAAAAATGTTTTGGCCATGTTTATTGCTGTTCTCACGCTTCTCATTATCATGATTGCTGTTGCCCGCACCTACAGCAGGCGCCCCGGGCAAGCTCCCAGAGGATTTGTAAATATTATTGAACCTCTTATCTTGTTTTTGCGTGATGATATAGCCAAATCATCAATTGGTCCTAAGTATGAGCGCTACATGTCCCTCATCCTCAGCATTTTCTTTTTCATTTTTGTAAATAACATTTTCGGTCTTATTCCTATTTTTCCCGGTGGAGCAAACGTGACAGGGAATATTGCGATAACCATGGTTTTGGCACTGGTGGTTTTCCTTACAGTTAATATTATCGGTAACAAATACTACTGGAAACACATTTTCCTGCCCGATGTACCTAAAGCCATGTATATTATTATTGTTCCCATAGAAATTTTGGGTGTAATACTGAGGCCTTTTGTACTAATGCTTCGTTTATTTGCGAACATCACCGCAGGTCATATTATCATTCTGGGCTTCTTTAGTTTGATATTCATATTCGGAGCCATGAGCCCCGGCCTGGGATACGCTGTTAGTCCGCTTTCCGTAGCCTTTACTTTGTTTATGAGCCTGCTCGAATTGCTGGTAGCTTTCCTTCAGGCTTTCGTATTTACCCTGCTCACTGCCATATATATAGGTATGGCCATCGAAGAGCATCAACACGCAGAACACCATTAATAAAACAACAATAAAATCACTTCACTATGAGTTTAATGACCATTCTTCTCGATGCAGCTACCGACGCTAAGGTTGCTGCCGCAGGTTTCAGTAAAATGGGTGCCGCTATCGGTGCCGGATTGGCTGCTATCGGTGCCGGAATTGGCATTGGTAGTATTGGCGGTAGCGCCATGGAAGGCATTGCACGCCAGCCCGAGTCACTGGGCGATATCCGTGCAAACATGATTGTAGCCGCCGCACTTGTCGAAGGTGCCGTGTTCTTCGCAATCGTTGTTTGTCTGCTGATTCTGTTCCTCTAATCCTAATCGGTTGCCCGCCCCGGCGGGCAACCTTATTTCAAAAAAAGAAAAACAAAAAACATGGAGTTAGTAACCCCTGCCATAGGCCTTGTATTCTGGATGCTGGTAACATTCTCATTGTTGCTTTTTATCCTTAAAAAATTTGCCTGGAAACCCATCCTTACATCGATGAAGGAGAGGGAAGAGTCCATCGAAAAATCGCTTCAGGAAGCTGCCAATGCGCGCTCTGAGATGCAAAAACTCAATCAGCAGAATGAAAATCTGCTTGCAGAAGCACGTGCAGAAAGAGAAATCATACTCAAAGAAGCCCGTGAAATCAAGGAAAAAATTGTGAGTGAGGCAAAAAATGCTGCCGATGAGGAAGCCAAACGCCTTATTTCTCGTGCCAATGACGAAATCAGCCGCCAAAAAAATGCTGCTCTGGATGAATTGAAGAAAGAAGTAGCTCAGTTCTCATTGCAAATAGCCCAGAAACTGGTAGAAAAAGAACTGGAAAACAATGATGCTCAGAAAGCACTCATTGCAGATCAGCTCAGTAAACTTGATAAGCAACAAAAAGCAACTTCATAAGTAACAATACATGAAAATTGCATCCCGTTACGCTAAATGCCTTTTTGACATTGCCGTTGAAAAAAAGCAGCTAGATGCAGTTGCCGGCGATGTCGGTAATTTGTTGAACGCAATAGCGTCTTCATCCGAATTAGCATCTTTTTTGGAAAGCCCTTTGCTTCACAAATCAAAAAAGAAAGAGGTGTTGCGTCAAATATGTAAAGGGTTCAATGAAATTTCCCTTTCTGTTTTCGATATGATGGCCGACAAGAGTCGTGAAAATTTATTGGGCGAGATGGCGGAATCATTTATCAGTATTTACAATAAAGCCAACGGTATTACACTGGCTGAAGTTACCAGTGCCATAGCCCTGGATAAAGATACACTTGCCGGTATTGAACAGTTTGTAAAAAACCATGCCGGTAGCAAACAAGTTGTTATTACGCAAAAAGTAAATTCCGCACTCATTGGCGGACTGACCATCCTTTTTGACGGCAGAATGTATGACAGCTCTGTGATTGGTCAAATTAATAAAATGAAAAAAGAACTTAACCTAGCTTAAAAAAATAAAATAATGTCACAAATAAGGCCTGATGAAGTATCCAGCATCCTTAAGGAACAAATTTCCGGTTTCAGCGGTGCTGCCAGTTTAGAAGAAGTAGGTACTGTCCTCCAGGTTGGGGATGGTATTGCCCGTATTTTCGGACTCTTTGGTGTGCAAAGTGGTGAACTCGTTGAATTTGACAACGGAATTCGTGCTGTAGCATTAAACCTGGAAGAAGATAACGTGGGTGCCGTATTGATGGGTAGCAGTGCTGACATCAAAGAAGGCGACAAAGTAAAACGTACCGGTAAAATTGCCAGTATCAATGTTGGACATGGCATGCTGAGCCGCGTAGTAAATACGCTGGGTGAGCCTATCGACGGAAAAGGCCCGATTGCAGGCGAAGTGTTCGATATGCCATTGGAGCGTAAAGCACCGGGTGTATTGTTTCGTGAACCTGTAAAGGAGCCTCTGCAAACCGGTATCAAAGCCATTGATGCCATGATTCCTATTGGCCGCGGACAGCGCGAATTGATTATCGGTGATCGCCAGACAGGTAAAACTACCATTGCGCTTGATACCATTATCAACCAAAAAGAATTTTACGAAAAAGGCCAGCCCGTATATTGTATTTATGTAGCCTGCGGTCAGAAAGAATCTACCGTAAAGCAGGTTGTGAAATCGCTGGAAGAAAATGGCGCCATGCCTTATACCGTGGTGGTTTCTTCACCTGCGTCTTCGCCTGCTCCGCTTCAGTTCTTTGCACCTATGGCCGGTGCCGCTATTGGTGAATATTTCCGCGATCTTGGTTTGCCAGCACTGGTTGTATATGACGATCTCTCAAAGCAGGCTGTTGCCTACCGTGAAGTATCGCTGCTGCTGCGTCGTCCCCCAGGACGTGAAGCATATCCCGGTGACGTGTTCTACCTGCACAGCCGCCTGCTGGAAAGAGCATGCAAACTGAATGCGAATACAGAAATTACTGAAAAAATGAATGATTTGCCACCAGGCCTGCAAGGCAAGGTAAAAGGTGGCGGTTCACTCACAGCCCTTCCCATTATTGAAACACAGGCCGGTGACGTTTCGGCTTACATCCCTACCAACGTAATTTCAATTACCGATGGACAGATATTCCTTGAATCAAATCTGTTCAATTCAGGTGTGCGTCCTGCCATCAACGTGGGTATCTCGGTAAGCCGTGTAGGTGGTAATGCCCAGATTAAATCCATGAAAAAGGTGGCCGGTACCCTGAAACTTGACCAGGCTCAGTACCGCGAACTGGAAGCGTTTGCCAAATTTGGTTCTGATCTTGATGCCGCTACCAAAGCGGTTTTGGATAAAGGTTCACGCAACGTGGAACTGCTGAAACAGCACCAGTTTAGCCCTGTAAGCGTTGAAAAGCAGGTAGCTATCATTTACCTGGGTACCAGCAATCAATTGCGCAGTATTCCGGTAAACAAGGTTCGCGCTTTTGAAACAGCCTACCTCGAATATTTGGAAAATAAACATACTGACGTTTTGGAACAGCTCAGAGGTGGAAAGATAGATGATTCTATCACTGCTGTGCTCAGCGAAGCCGGCAGGGAAGTAGCCAAAGGATTTACCGAATAAACCGCTGATTAACACGCATGCCGAGTCAAAAAGAAATACGCAGCCGGATTTCATCCACCATTAGCACACAGCAAATCACCAAGGCTATGAAGTTGGTGAGCGCTACCAAGCTGAGAAAGGCCAGTGATGCAATCGTACGCATGCGTCCTTATGCGGAAAAATTGAAAGGCATTATGGCCAACCTTCAGGATAGCATTGATGATCCTCAACTGGCTGTTTACTTTCAGCCACGTAAAGTAAAGAAGGTGCTTATTGTTGTTATAAGCAGCGACCGTGGACTTTGCGGAGCATTTAATTCCAATGTAATCAAACGCACCCGTTTGATTCTCACAGAAAAATATGCTGAGCAGACCAAAGCGGGTAATGTTACCCTGCTGTGTATCGGTAAAAAAGGGGGGGAATTCCTGAGTCGTCTAAAGTATACGGTGGATTCAACCTACATGCAAGCACTTACTGTGCTCGATGCTGAAAAAGCCTTTGAAATTGGCGAACACATTTTGCAAAGCTTCCGCGATGGTTCACATGATCAGGTGGAGCTGGTTTTCAATCAGTTTAAGAATGCAGCCACCCAGATTCTTACCAATGAAGTTATCCTTCCGGTAATTCCTCAGGTGAAAACGGCAACAGCTAATGCCGGTCGCCTGAATGACTATATTTTTGAGCCTAACAAAGTACAGATTCTGCAGGATTTGATTCCCAGAAGTGTTAAGACTCAGGTTTACCGCGCAATGCTTGATTCTCTTGCATCCGAACACGGAGCCCGCATGGTGGCTATGGATAAGGCTACTGAAAATGCAGGAGAACTGCTATTTAGCTTGCGTTTGGCCTATAACCAGGCACGTCAGGCAGCCATTACCCGCGAAATCAGTGAGATTGTGGGTGGTGTTGCAGCTTTGGAAGGTTAAGTTTAAACTGGATTATATGAAAACGCCTCGCATTTGCGAGGCGTTTTTTATTCGTGCTCTTCGTGTCCATCTGCATCATGCGATGCCGATGGTTCGGTTTGTATTTCCTGAATATGCCTAATTTTTCCGCCTAGCCAGCCTGCCCGGGCAGATAATGTGCACCCTGCGGCAACAGCCAGCAGTAAAACCCATTGAGCAACACCTGCGTATTTATGGTTTTT
Source organism: Sphingomonadales bacterium (assembly GCA_016872175.1). GTDB lineage: Bacteria > Bacteroidota > Bacteroidia > NS11-12g > UBA955 > RGEC01. Next base: position 11,630 of record VHBA01000003.1, read on the forward strand.
TAGCAACAAAAATCCGGCGAGTAATGAAAGTATACCTGATGCTATGTTAAAAGGCATAGCGGCTTCTGCAGCCTCTTCATGCTCATGAATGGCGTCATGTGAAATTCCAATAATATGCTCAACTGCCTCTTCAGCAGCCTCGCCGGTATTGCCTGCGATGAAACCTCCGATGGCAGAAATCAATGTGAAGGAAAAAGCCAGTAAAAATGTATTTCTGGATTTTTGGTACATGCCCCAGGCAATTGCCATTAATGAAAATAACAGCCCCTGTACCGGCAGGTGGTTGATGATCAGGTGCAGGTGTGCAGCATTCAAGATTTTTATTTTCTGCGAATGTAAACAACAATTCCGTCCAGGTGTGAGATGATAGCACTTTCCCCTGCCTGTAATGTTTCATCACCGGTTGTGGCACTTTGCCATTCGGTACCGCGGTATTTTATTTTCCCTGTTTTACCGGGAGCAACATCTTCAACCACAACAACAGTTTGGCCTTTGTGTTCTTCAAAACGCTCTTCGTTGGAGGGGCCGAACCACAGTATTAACTTCTTGCGCAGCAAAATAACACCCAAGGCCGAAACCGCTGAGAATGTCAACCATTGGGCTGTTGTATTCATTGGCACACCCATCCAAAGCAATGCTGAGGTAAACAGTGCACCGGCACCAAGAAAAATAACGAAGAAGGTACCAAAAGCAACATCAGCCAGAATCAGCGTTAATCCGGCAGCGCCCCATATAATTTCAGCACTCATGATTTGGATTTGCTGTTATCGTTTTGTTGTTTAATAACGCCCATGGCAGCAGAAATCATAGATCCCATATCTGCAAAATTGGCAGGCAGAATCATGGTGTTGGTGCTTTTGGCAAGTTTGCCATATTGTTCCACCAAATTCTCAGCCACCCGCAGCTGTACGGCTTCGAAACCGCCTTTTTCCTGCAACGCTGAGGCTACCTCACGTATTCCCTCTGCGGTTGCGCTTGCTACGGCTTTAATCGCTGCTGCTTGACCTTCTGCTTCGTTTATTTGTTGCTGGCGCATGGCTTCAGATTCCAATACTACCTTCTGCTTTTGACCCTCGGCCTGGTTGATGGCACTTTGCTTTTCACCTTCCGAAGTCAGAATAACAGCGCGTTTCTCACGCTCTGCCTGCATTTGTTTTTCCATGGCATTTAGCACCGATTTGGGTGGTGTGATGTTCTTTATCTCATAACGAAGAATTTTCACACCCCAACCGGATGAGGCTTCATCAATGGCAGAAACGATAGCACCATTGATGTTGGTCCGTTCTTCAAACGTTTTATCCAGGTCGATTTTACCGATTTCACTGCGCATGGTAGTTTGTGCCAGCTGAATAACGGCAAACTGATAATTTGAAATACCATAGGAGGCTTTAGCCGGATCAATAACCTGCGCGAAAACTACCCCATCTACGGCTACCTGTACGTTATCTTTGGTAATGCAAATCTGTTCAGGAATATCCATGGCAGCCTCTTTCAGAGAATGCTTGTAAGCAACCCTGTCAAAAAAGGGAATAATAATATTGAAACCGGGTTGCAAAACTTCATGGAATTTTCCCAGTCTTTCTACCACGTATGCGTTTTGCTGTGGAATGACTTTAATGGATCTCAGAATGACGAGGACGACCAGCGTCACGAGAATAGAAATAAAAATATTCATAGCTTTTAATTTTGATATTCAAATGTATGAATTAAAAGTATCCGAATAATTTGTTTTTATCGATAAAATTGCGTATATTGTATTTTACGCATCAAGGCGTTTCACCTGAATATACTGATGTGTTCCTTGAATTTTCTGCATTAGCAAATCAAGGTGCGCTTTACTATGCAGAAATACTTCCAGGCGTCCTTCAAAAGTTCCTTCTGCCTCATTTGCCTGAATATTAATGCTTCGCATATTCACCTCCATATCCTTGGAAATGATATCTGTAATTTTACTAACAATACCTACATCATCAATACCTCTTACAGACAAGATGGCTTCAAAAGGCTTTTCATATCCGTCGCTGCGCCAGGATGCGGCGATGATGCGGTAACCATACTGGCTCATCAGGCGTTGGGCATTGGGGCAGGAAGTGCGGTGAATTTTAACGCCTTCACCTACGGTAATAAAACCAAAAATAGGATCACCGGGCAAAGGGTTGCAGCATTTGGCCAGCTGGTACGACATTTCAAAGTCGTCGCCAATGACAATTTGTCCTTTTACCTTTTGCGTTTTTTTGGGGGAGGTCGGCTTTTCAGTCTTCGGCTTGGAAACGGACTTATTAACAGCAATGTCTTTTAATACAAGCTTCTCAACCTTGATATCCCCATTGGCAACTTTATGGTAAAACTCTGCCGCAGTGGTGGTTTGAAAATGCCGCATCAGTAATGCGATATTTTTCTCGGAAATGACTTCGCCCTGGCTTTTAAATTTGCGCTCCACCATTTCCTTACCCATACCCGCCAGCTTGGTTTTCTCCATTTTTAGGTATTCCCTGATTTTGCTTCGGGCTTTGCCAGTTTTTACCAGATCCAGCCAACCTGCATTGGCGCGGGGTTTTTGGGTGGTTAAAATTTCAACAATGTCTCCGTTCTTTAGCACATGACTGATAGGAACTAGCTTGTTGTTGACTTTAGCGCCAATGGTATGCAAACCTACCTGGCTGTGAACGGCAAAGGCAAAATCGAGTGCTGTGCTGCCCAGCGGAAGGTTCTTAACGTCTCCCCGAGGGGTAAATAGGTAAATTTCTTCGCCCAACAGGCTAAACCGGAATTCGCTTACCAGTTCCAGGGCGCTTAAATCCTGGTTTTCCAAGGTGTCTTTTACGTTGGATAACCAATTTTCAAAGGCTTGGTCCTGAGGGGTGCTGCTTTTAGATCCTTCTTTGTATCGCCAGTGGGCGGCAAGACCGCGTTCTGCCACGTCATCCATGCGCTTGCTGCGTATCTGTATTTCCACCCAGCGTCCTTTTGGTCCAAGTACTGTTGCATGCAATGCTTCATAACCGTTGCTTTTGGGCTGGCTTAGCCAATCACGGAGCCTGTTGGCATGGCTGCGGTACTGATCGGTAATGATAGAATATACTTTCCAGCAATCTGCTTTTTCCAGAAACAGGGGAGAATCAATAACCACGCGGATGGCGAAGACATCATACACTTCCTCAAACGGTATTTGTTGCACCTTCATCTTGCGGGCAATGCCGTAAATACTTTTCGGCCTGCCTTTAATCTCCACGATTTTCATATCCGTTTTATCCAGTTCGGCACGCAAAGGCTCAATGAATTCGCGGATATAGCGCTGCCTTGATAATTTAGTTTCTGCCAGTTTTTGGGAAATTTCCCGATATAGTTCAGGCTCAGTGAATTTCAGTGCCAGGTCTTCCATCTCTGTTTTGATGGCATTCAAACCCAGACGGTGTGCAAGGGGAGCGTAAATGAAATTTGTCTCTGAAGCAATTTTCAGTTTGGTGTTTTCGCTTACCGAACCCAATGTGCGCATATTGTGCAGCCTGTCGCATAATTTGATAAGGATAACCCTAAGGTCTTCACCCAGGGTGAGAAGCATTTTCTTGAAATTCTCCGCCTGGATGCTATGGTCTTTGTCAACGTTGTCAAAAACCGTACTGATTTTGGTTAAACCGTCAATAATAGAAGCTACCTTAGGACCAAAGCGATGTTCAATATCGTCCAGGGTGATTTCGGTATCCTCCACCACATCATGCAATAAGGCACAGATTACGCTGTTAGGGCCCAGGCCAAGCTCGCTTACGGCAATCTGCGCTACTGCCAGCGGGTGAAAGATGTAGGGCTCGCCGCTTTTGCGGACCATGCCTTCGTGTGAACGGGCGGCTAGATCGAAGGCATCTCGGACTTTATTTAATTTATCCTTTGAAACATCCTTATCCAGCGAGCGCAGCAGATGTCGATACCGCTTCAGCAGTTCTGATCTGTAAATCTCATAGGTTTCGCCTTCCAGCAGTGGCATGTATCGGTTTTCAGGATTTGTTTAATGCTGCAAAATGGTGGAAGAAACGGGGAATGGTTTCAATTCCTTTGAAATAATTGAAAATTCCGTAATGTTCATTGGGAGAGTGCAATGCGTCGCTGTCCAGTCCAAAACCCATCAGAACCACTTTGGTTTTAAGTTCTTTTTCAAACAAAGCCACAATAGGAATACTGCCACCACCGCGGGTTGGAATCGGATCTTTGCCAAAAGTGTCTTTCAGCGCTGCTGCCGCTGATTTATAGGCAATACTGTCGGTGGGTGTTAAAACCGGCTCGCCGCCATGGTGTGGTCTCACTTCCACTTTTATACCCGCAGGTGCGATGCTTTCAAAATGGTTTTTGAACAATTCCGTAATGGCTTCGCTGCTTTGATTGGGAACCAGGCGCATGCTTATTTTGGCGTATGCCTTGGAAGGTAAAACTGTTTTACTGCCTTCACCTGTATAACCTCCCCAGATGCCATTCACATCCAGCGTGGGCCTGATACCGGTTCTTTCTATGGTGCTGAAACCTTTTTCTCCCAGGACATCGTTTACATTCAGGTCTGTTTTGTACTCTTCAATATCAAAGGGAATCCGCGACATAGCATCCCTGTCTTCAGCAGAGGTTTCCAATACATCATCATAAAACCCGGGAATGGTAATGTGGCGGTTTTCATCATGCATGCTCGCAATCATGCTGCAAAGTGCATTGATGGGATTGGCTACGGCACCACCGTATACGCCGCTGTGAAGATCGCGATTCGGTCCGGTAACCTCCACTTCCACATAAGACAATCCGCGGAGTCCGACATCGATACTTGGACAATCATTGGCCACCATGGAGGTATCGCTGATCAGGATAACGTCGGCTTTTAGTTTTTCGCGGTTGTTTACGCAAAAAGGTCCGAGGTTACCACTGCCTACTTCTTCCTCCCCTTCAATCATGAATTTTACGTTGCAGCAGAGGCTGTCGGTTTTCATCATGGTTTCAAATGCTTTCACATACATGAAAAACTGTCCTTTATCGTCTGCGGCGCCGCGTGCGTATATTTTCCCATCCCTCACATTGGGCTCGAATGCGGGTGTAGTCCAAAGCTCATCGGGGGCTGATGGTTGTACATCGTAATGTCCATAAATTAAAACTGTGGGCCATGCCGGATTGACCATTTTTTCACCATACACAATGGGATGCCCTGCGGTTTCTTCTATACTCACATTATCAGCTCCTGCACTGCGCAGATGTGCAGCCACAGATTCGGCGCATGTTCTCACATCTCCGGCAAACGCACTATCGGCAGAAATACTTGGAATACGCAGTAAATCAAAAAGTTCCTGTAAAAAGCGGTCTTTGTTTTGTTCGATGTAGGCGTCTTGACTCATAGTGCCCGCAATTTACATCAACCACTTGATTTTTTTTGTAACTGCAATTGATATATGTTATCTATTTTTGTGACAATGAAAGATACTTCGGCCATTTCTGTTCAGGGTTTTAAAAATCAGTTTTTTCTCTGGGAAGTGATCATCACTATTCTGGTGTTTGTGGCTATTTATTTCTTTTTGAAAGCATTCAAGAATAAAGAGTCAGCGGCAAAAACCCATAATAACCAGTTTGAGCGCTTTGATGATTAAATGCCATGATGCAGACACTGATTGATTTTTTTAAAGGAATGCATCCACTAATGCAGGGCTTGGTGGCTACCGGTTTTACCTGGCTGGTAACAGCACTTGGGGCCTCGTTTGTCTTTTTTATGAAAGATATTCGCCGCGGATTTATGGACACCATGCTGGGATTCACCGGTGGTGTGATGCTGGCGGCAAGTTTTTGGAGCCTGCTTAATCCTGCCATCTCCATGGCCGAATCGGCCTGGTCGCCGCAATGGGCATGGGTTCCTGTTGCCATTGGTTTTTTATTGGGGGCATTTTTTATTTTCGGACTCGACCAGTTTCTGCCACACTTACATATTCACCAGCCCATGGAAAAAAGGGAAGGGGTAAAAACTGTCTGGAACCGCACTGTTTTGCTGGTATTGGCTATTACACTGCATAACATTCCCGAAGGCCTTGCCGTGGGCGTGGCTTTTGGTGCTGTGGCCGAAGGATTGCCCGGTGCCGATATGGCCGGTGCTATTGCGTTGGCTATTGGTATTGGCATTCAGGATTTTCCGGAAGGCCTGGCCGTGGCCATTCCGCTTAGAAGGTTTGGCATGAGTCGCACCAAATCCTTTCTGTGGGGGCAACTGAGCGGTGTGGTAGAACCGGTTGCAGGTGTGCTTGGGGTGGCGCTGGTAATGGTCGCACAACCATTATTGCCTTATCTGTTGGCGTTTGCAGCCGGCGCTATGATTTACGTGGTGGTGGAAGAGGTTATCCCCGAAACCCAGCGCGACGGGCACACAGACAAAGCCACGCTTGGCCTTATTTTCGGCTTTGTACTGATGATGGCGTTGGATGTGGGATTGGGGTAAATCAATAAAAATACCCGTTCGATTTTTTGAAATTGCTTAGGTTGAAGTAGTAGCTGAAACCTATGTGCAGAAAGCCTCCGCGGTAATTAAGCGGAAACTGTTTTTTCAAACCATCGCTGTGAGCAACCATAATTGAGGCATCATTGCTTAAAGATTGTGTGTAGGTAATCCCAAACTCATAGCGGTTGTTGTTCTCTGAAGTTCCACCCATGGCAAAACCCAGGTAAAACATAGGGTAAATATTGCGGGTGCTATATTCGTTTATACGGAATGCAGGTTTTTTGTCATTGTTTGTTAGAGATGTACTGTCTCCTCGCAAGTTGAAATTGGCAACAATACCGAATTTTTCGGTAATGAAGTTTTGTGCATTAAACTGTTGCCTGAAATGCAGGCCCAACGGCACATTGATGCTCCAGAATTTTCGCACAATATCCGGATTGATGGCCAAGGTATCATTATTCAGTTTGTAGCCTTTCTGTACAAAATTGGCTCCAAATGCTATGCCAGCATTGCTGCTGATGTCATATACGCCATTTAGGCCCAGTGCAATTCCCAATCGGTTGCGTTTGGTGAAATTTGCAGGAAAGGTATCGCTGTTTGCCGTCCGGCTAAAATTGGCGCCTGCGTTGAATCCCAGCATTAGCCGGGTGTCTTTTTTGTCTTCCTGTGCGCAAAGACTTTGAAAGCTGAAAAGCAAAACAGATAAAACAAAAAACAAACGGTTTGGCATACGGCAAATTTACAAGTAGGCGTATACAATACAAAGCATCAATTTTATTCTTGTTTTTCCGATGACCCTCTGAAAATGGGTAACTTTGCCCCATGCAACAACGGGTGTGGCTTGATTCGCTTAGTAACTTCATGGAAAAACATGAATCGGATGCCATTTGGCAACAAAAAAAGCATGAAGCAGAGATTAAAAATCCATGGTTCACCCAAGCTTATATTTCAAAAAGCATCAACACCTGGATTGCTGCACTGGATAAGGATTCACAAAGTTGGCTGGCAAAATATTCACTTCCATCAGTGTTTTCTACTCAAACCATGGGCATTATTATGGCCGGCAATATTCCCTTGGTTGGTTTACATGACCTGCTTTGCGGCATTGTGTGTGGTTATAAGGTTAGAATAAAGGCCAGTTCGGATGATGAGGTGCTTATGAAATATGTGGTTGCGGGATGGATTGCTGCAAATCCGGATTTGCAGGGCAGAATTGAATTTTCGGATAATTTTAAAGGATTGGATGCGGCCATTGCTACCGGCAGTAATAACAGCGGCCGCTATTTTGAATATTATTTCAGGAATATTCCGCATTTATTGCGTGGGCACCGAAACAGCGTGGCTGTTGTATCTGAGGATTCTACAGAGGCAGCACTGACGGTGCTTGGAGAAGATATTTTCACCTATTTCGGACTGGGTTGCCGCAATGTTACCCACTTGTTACTGCCGCGGGGCTTTGATATGGTTCGTCTTTTTCATGCCTGGGAACCCTTCTCAGGGTTGATTCACCATCATAAATATTACAATAATTATCACTACCACAGGGCTGTATTGCTAATGAATCTGGACAAACATCTGGATAATGGTTTTGTGATTCTGAAGGAAACAGAGGATGTTTATGCACCCGTTGGCATGGTGGGTTATCATTTTTACGAAGCGCTCGAGGATGTAAGGCAATATATCGAGCAAAATGAGCCACGTATTCAGGTTGTAACAGGTATGACTTCAACAGTTGAATTTGGAAAAGCCCAGCAACCCGGTTTGGCTGACTATGCAGACCACACAGATACCATAAAGTGGTTAATTGACAACTATAAAGCCGAGGCCAGCAGCTGAGCAATGGTCTTCGACATCGAGTGATCGTTGTCAAGCAACGGGTTGATTTCGCTGATTTCAAAAACGACCGTTTTTGGGTGTGGCAATAAAGTTTTGAAAACAAGTTCTGCATCGCTGTAACTCAGTCCGTCTGGGGATGGAGTGCCTGTTCCGGCAGATATGGTGGGATCCAAAGAATCAACATCAAAACTGGTGTAAAGCATATCGCAGTTTTGCAGATACTCCTGCGCTTCATCCAAAATTTGCTGCATGCCTTTTTTGCGGATATTGTCGGGCGTGTAAAACCTGATATTTAGGCTCTGAACCAGCGCCCATTCTTCTTCCTCATAATCTCGTGTACCAATAAACACAATGTTTTGTGGTAATATTTTAGGTGTGATTCCCCTGCGCCCTGACTTTTTAATCTTACTCCAGAATGTGATAGTTTCAGGATTGAGTTCATTTTTGAGGAAATTGGTAATATTGTCTGGCAACAGCGCTTTTACGGCCATGCCATGCATGTTTCCTGAAGGAGTGGTGTAGGGTGAGTGCAAGTCAAGGTGTGCATCAACCCAGATTACGCCAATTTTATTTTCCGGATAGGTATCTGCAATGCCAGTAACGGTGCCAATAGCGTTGCTATGATCGCCGCTGATTACAACAGGGAAATAGTTGTCTGAAAGGGCTTTTTGCACCGACGCCGCCACCATGTTTACCGATTGGTAAATGGAATGGATATTAAATGCAAACGGTGTGTTGTTGGAAGAGATGGAAATGAGGTTATCTTGAAACAATGTTTCATTTTCAGCTTTTTCCAGAAGTGTCGGATTGGTTTTTATTATCTCTTCTCGCAAAGCCCCCGGTCCCAGTTTAGCCCCGGGTGTTCCTGCACCCAGCTCAAATGCGGCTTCAATGAATTTGATTTTTCTTTTCATAACTTACATATCATCCGCTTTAAGCAAAAGTAACAGAATTGGTTTAATAAATTGGTTTTAAGGGGTTGATTTTTTCCCAGATGTAATAAGCGCCAGCATCTGTTTTTTTTCTGAACTTCTTTTGAAATAAAGTGTCTACTTTATAATCGCAACGTGTTATTAGTCTCACCGGGTTTGATATGTGATTTTCTGTAATCCAGTGCTTTCTGGCGGTGTAGTTGGGTGCAGATTCAGCAGGGAACTCTTTTTTTGCAGTTTCAGACCATTTCCCTTTGAATTGGTTTGGTTGTGCATTTCCATAAAAAAGGATGGCAAATGTCTTGTAATCCCAGGCTTCAACTATATTTTGATCTTGTAAAGTTTCATGCTGAATAGCAGAAATAACTTCACCTTGAAGTTGTTTTTCTGCCTTCGGCAGAATAAAGATATACAAGTATTGTCCAAATAGCAATACAGCCCAGAAAAGAGGTATGGCGTGGCGAACAATCCCCATCGCAAATTGGAAAATCCAGATGAGAACAAAGCATAGAAAGATGAGTGCAGGAATACCTTCCCAGCCGCCCCAGATATTTCCTGAGAGCAATAACCGGGTGGTAAAAAAGTCTTTGTTCAGCAGTGGTGTCAGTATATCACGGTTTTCTACGGTTAATAAATATGGGGCAATAGTGAAAAAAGCAGCAAGAGGTACCAAGCTTAAAAAAACGGGCAGACTTAGCCAACGTGAAACAACCATGCGTTTTGTATAACCTGCGTGTAGCGTATAGCCAGCCATGAAAGCAAGTGGAATCCAGCACAGGCTGCTGTAATGAATGATTTTGGTGGTTACAATGGAGAAAATGATGAGTACTGTCCAGAACAAACTTCTCATGTAGCTGAACAGAATAGATTCATTGCCTGTGCTACTTTCTGGGTTCTTGAATAAGTGGGGCAATGCCATTACAGATGCGGGGGCACAAAGGAAGAACAACACAAGAAAGTGATAATACCAAGGTTGGTTATGCCATTCAATTTGTCCCTGCACTAATACAACCTGATATTGCAAGAATTCTGTAAGAAACCAGGTTCCATGCCGGTATGTTTCAAATCCGAGCCATATTCCCAGTGTTAACATGAGTGTGGTAAAGGCAATTCCAATATTGGCCCAGCCCGGCCATGCGTTTTTCCCGCCTGAGAATAGCCTTATTAAAGCAACAGTGCAAGCCACTAGCAACGCCACAGGGCCTTTGGTTAAAAAAGCAAGTCCGGCAAACAAACCTGATAACAGATAATGGATGCGCGCATTATTTTGTCTGCCGAGTTCCAGTTCTGCTAAAAACCATTGGTAGATGGAAAGAAATATAAACAGGTTGAAAACAGGATCAATGATTCCTGTTTTGAAATATAATGCAGGCGCCAGGCTGCCAGCATAAGCCAGGATAAAGAATAAGCCAAAGAAATGTCCTACATGTTTTTTGCCAATATGATAAAAGATATTAAGTGAAGCAATACCGGCTATTGCATTAGGAAGACGAGCGGCAAATTCATTGATGCCAAAAATTTTCATAAATAAGGCCTGAAGCCATATGAACAGGGGCGGTTTTTCCCAGAAAGGTTCAAAAGCAATTTGCACGCGACTCCAATCTCCGGAAATCAGCATCTCCCGTGCTGCCTCGGCAAAGTTTATTTCGTCCCAGTCAAATAAATGAAAACTGCCCAGAAAAGGAACGTATAGCAATACAACTCCCAGGGTGATAAAAAGGTGTATGACTGTTTTACGGCTCACCAGGATAAATTATTTAGCAACGAAAACCGGGTATGCCCAAATCTGAAAACCAGCCAAACAAGCATTGCAATGCAAATACCTGCGGCTACATCATGCAGATAGTGCTGCCCGAGATACAAACGCGAAAATGCTACTAAAGCCGCTAAAGTAACATACAATATTTCAACAGACCTGTTTCTGCATATAACGGCAAAAAAACCCAATGCAGTAAAGGCTCCTGCAGTATGTCCGCTTGGAAAAGACTTCCACGCAGCGATAGGGTTGCCTGGAACCTCGAAAAGTGCATTGCCCAGCTCTTGTATAGGTCGAGGTTCGTTTAGTCCGAATTTAAGCCCTTGAACAATAAATAATTCCAGTAGAAAGCAAACTCCAAACCAAATGCCTAGCTTAGGTTGCCGGATAATGGCAAAAGCTATAGAAAAAGAAATTAAAGGCCATTCACCTAAAAAACTACACCAGTTGAACATGAAGTCTAATAGTGGGGTGTGTAATTGATTTGCCCATAGAGTGGGTGCAAAAGATGGAATGAAAAGCAGCCAAAGAAAGGATAGTATTACTAGTGCCACACTCGTTTTGAAAAAATAATTTCCCTGCATTTGCATTACCGCAAAGATAATATTATCATGATTCTGGTTATTTTCATTTTGAAATGTGGGTAAAAATCATTTTTTTGCGACTTAGTTATACCTGCAAGCCATGAGTTCTTCAACAAATCGCCTTAAATTGGAATTGGAATACCCACTGAGGTCTTCAACCCATATTCTGTATCAGTATATTAGCAATCCTTCCGGCTTGCAAAGCTGGTTCGCCTATCATGTAGATATTATCGCTTCAGGGCGCTACAGATTTCGTTGGGAAGACGATACGGAAGTAAATGCGATTTTGGTGAAAAACGTCACGAATAAATACATACGCTTTACACTGGATAATGCCCAGGCGGAAGATGAATACCTTGAATTCAGAATTTCTCAGGATGATATAACAGGGGATGTGGAACTTATTATTACTGAATTCATAAACAGCGGGGAAGAAGATATGGCAGCATCTATATGGGATTCCGCGGTTGATAGCCTGCGGCACGTAATCGGCGCCTGATTTTTATTTTCCCATTTCCTTAATTGCAAGCCAGGCAAAAAGCCCGGCACCATTTTCAAGTGCTTCCTCATCTGCATCAAACGCCGGGTGGTGAACACTGTTTACAATTCCTTTTTCTTCATTTCTCACGCCGAGTCTGTAGAAACAGCTGGGTACTTCCTGAGAATAATAGGCAAAATCCTCTGCAGCCATCCAAATATCAAGGTTTTCAACATAATCTTCTCCCAAATAGTCTGCTGCTGCATTTTTACAACGATTTGTAAGTTCCTCATTATTATGAAGAAAAGGATAACCACGGCGAATTTCAATATCAATGCTGCCCCCCATGCTCTCGGCAATGCCGGTTGCCATGCGGGTGATTTTATCGTGTGCATCCGTTCGCCATTGTTCGTTTAACGTTCTGAAGGTTCCTTCCAGTTTTACTTCCGATGGAATAACATTGGTAGCGCCATTGGCTATTACCTTACCGAATGAAAGAACAGATGGCACGGCAGGATTGGCATTTCGTGAAACCACCTGTTGAAGGCTAGTGATGATATGGGCCGCAATCAAAACAGGGTCTATGTTGAAATGCGGCATGGCGCCATGTCCGCCTTTTCCAAGCACCGTCATGTAAATTTCATCGGTACTTGCCATGTAAAGTCCGGGTCTGAAGCCTGTTTTGCCGGTTGGAATCTGAGGCATAACATGTTGTCCAATCATCACATCCGGCTTTGGGTTTTGCAAAACACCATCAGCTATCATCAGGCTTGCACCGCCTGGTAATTTTTCTTCACCCGGCTGAAACACGAGTTTTACGGTACCTGAAAATTCATGGCTTAGTGTATTCAAAATAGTGGCTGCACCCAAGAGGGAAACCGTGTGAACATCATGCCCACAAGCGTGCATTACCCCTTCATTAAGACTTCTGTAGGGCCTGCCATCATTGACCTCAGTTATTGGTAATGCATCCATGTCTGCACGCAGACCAACAACTTTATTGCCTTCTTTTCCTTTGCCCTCAATTAAGGCAACAACACCGGTGTTGGCAAGTCGCTGGGTTTTTAACCCCAGTTTTTTTTGCAAGTAATCTTCCACCCAGGCGGCTGTGTTGAATTCCTGAAAGGATAGTTCAGGGTTCATGTGCAGATGCCTGCGCAGCTCCGCCAATAGGGGTTTCAGTGATTTGGCCTGCGTTTTTATGATATCCATCAATCCATTTTGGTGTTCATTGGGGTGTGGCATATTTGCTGTATTATATTTTTTCAGTTACTTTGCAAATGTAAACACCTTGAGACAAGTATTAAACATAGTGTTATTTCTGACGGGAATTTTTATGTCTACGTCGGGTTGTCGCAAGTTTTCATCCAGGGATTTATATAGCCTTGATGCAAATTTTAAAAGTATTTTCAGCTTTCCTGAAGGAAGCACCTGGACCTATTATTTGTCTACTGATACCAACCAAAGAGAAACAGTAATTCTCAAGAACAAGCAGGAAGGCAAAATGCGTTTTGACAATCTTGAACAGGAGTTTATTTCCTACGAGTTGCATTCAACAACAGATAGCCAACAGCTTGTGAGATGCATGGCTACCGGAGAGAATACGGCTCGATTTGCACTTTTACATAAAGATACGTTCTTTCGTCAGGTGGCAGAAATGTATTACAGTTCTTCTTTGTTTAGCGGAATTATGGGTAATGGTGATACCGTCAATTATTTGCCTACGCTGAGTGTGGGAGATGTGATGTATTTCAATGTGATTGAATTAAAGTCTTCACGAAAGAAAATATACAGTAGGTTATATTTTAGCAGTAATACAGGAATTGTGCGAAAAGATTACGTGGATGGTAGCACATATTTATTGAAATCCTTCCGTTAATTTCTTAATTTCGGAGCATGATTAGTCGCAGCTCCATAGAGCAATTGTTGAATGCCGTTATTATTGAAGATGTAGTAGGGGACTATGTGGGTTTGAAGCGCTCAGGCTCGAGGTTCAAAGGTGTTTGTCCGTTTCATGATGAGAAAACGCCTAGTTTCATTGTTTCTCCCGGTATGGGTATTTACAAGTGTTTTGGTTGTCAGAAAGGTGGGAATGCCATTCAGTTTCTCATGGATATTGATAACATGTCATATCCGGAGGCCGCAAAGGCACTTGCAGCCCGCTACGGTATTGAATTAATTGAGACCGGTAATAGGGATGATGACGAGTATAAGGAAAAACAGAAAGTAAGAGAAAGCCTTCAGGCTGCACTGGATTATGCAGCCGGATTTTTTGAAAATCAATTGCATGAGGCTGAGGAAGGTAAGACCAAGGCCATGCCATATTTCAAGGAACGCGGCTATACCTATGAAACCATACGCAAATGGAGATTGGGATATAGTCCGGAATCATGGGAAGCATTTACGCAAATCGCTGTAAAAGAAGGTTATAAGTCAGAAAATCTTGAGCTCGCCGGTTTGATTAAAAAACGTGAAAACGGTTCATATTATGATTTGTACCGAAACAGGGTCGTCTTTCCGCTGATAGGTGTTAGTGGTAAGTTACTGGGATTTGCCGGTAGGAAGATGAGCAGCACCGATCCTGCGCCCAAGTATGTGAATTCACCTGAGACAGAACTATATAAGAAAAGTGACTTCCTGTATGGAATTTTTCAGGCGAAAAACGCTATCAAGAAGCTTGATAAGGTGTACCTCACGGAAGGTTATACAGATGTGATAACGTTGCATCAGGCAGGTGTGGAAAATGTAGTGGCCAGCAGTGGAACAGCACTCACTCCCAATCAGATTAAACTCCTAAGAAGATTTACGCCAAATGTTACGGTTGTATATGATGGAGACGCGGCAGGTATCAAAGCTTCCATGCGGGGGATTGATTTATTGTTGGCAGATGATCTGAATGTTCGGGTGGTTTCCCTGCCCGAAGGGGAAGACCCTGACTCATATTGCGCCAAATTGGGCGGTGAAGCATTCTCAGATTTTCTGCTTACGGAGGAACAAAATTTCATCTTATTCAAAGCCAAGCTGCTACTTGCTGAGTGTGGTGATGATCCGATTAGAAAATCGGAAGCGATAAGGGATATTTTGCAAAGTGTAGCCTGTATAAACGATGGGCTGAAGCGCAATGCAATGAACCAGGAACTGGCTAGGGTCTGTAAGATGGATGAAGCCTTGTTGGCAGCTGAACTTGGTAAATTGCTCAGAACAAAAAATCTTAAGGACGAACAGGATTTTATCAGGGAAGTAAAACAAGTTACATCGGCTTCCGGAGTCGAGTTGCCTAAAGAGGAACTTACAGATTTGCATCAGGAGAGGGCTTTGTTCAGGCTGTTGTTGTTGCATGGCGATGAAAACTGGGATGAAAATATTAAGGTAAGTGACTTTATAATAAAAGAAATTAAGGAGGATGAGCAGTTGTTGTTTAATGACGAAATGTGCGCCTCTCTTGTGTCACAGATAAAATTTGGCGTTTGGGAAAAATGGCCCGGTCAATCCTATTTTACCCAACATTCTGATGCTGAAATTGCATCCTGGGCCGCAGGGGTGCTTTCTTCAGGATATGAACTTAGTAAAGCATTTGCCGATAATTTTATTCATGTTAAAAAGGAAGAAGACAATTTCAAAAATGAAATTACTGCCGTGTTTTTATATCTGCGCAAGAAGAAACTGGACAATTTGATAAAACACTACACCCTTTTGCTGCAGGATCCTGCTACGGATGTGTCTGATACACTGGAAATGCTAAATTATCTTAATGACCTTAGAAGCCGCGTGTCTAAAGAAATTGGCGGGGTTGTGTTTACTATTTAATCTTTACGATTTATCCACAGGGGTTTATTAACAGACTGCTTAAAGCCAATGCAGATGTGGGTTCATGTATTTTATATTTGTTGATATGTGTTTTTAAGTAATTATATATTAATTATATAGAAACTAATATTTAGTTTGGCATACTTATTGCTTTTAAATGTAGCAATGAGAAAACTACTAGCAACAATGGTCTTTGTAATCATGTTTGTGGCTACAGCCGCAACGCTGAATCAAAGTCGCACCCTGAAGTTAGAGTCGGATGAAACAGAAAAAGATGAGGTTGTTATTTCAGGAGAAACGCTTCAATACGATACATTACAGCTGTCGTTAAAAACAATTCCAAAAGCACAACATCTTTACACGGTGGCCAAAAAAAGTGTAGGTCGCTGGGCAAAGTTGTTTGTTGTAATTAAAATTGAAGAGAGTGGAGCCGATGGACAGAACAGTTATTACGCCAAAAATTATGGAAACCTCACAGGTATGAGATTTCCCGGAACTGGACGTAAAACAACTGCCTTAAGATCGGGACATAACTTTTATGCTGTGTTCAATCATTGGCATGATTGTATGTTGGATTTTATGTATTACATGGAAGTTATGGACAGTAAATTCGAAGCCAAATATGGCAGACCTGCCAAAGATGAATATGAGATGGTGAATTTCATGTTCGGTTCATTCAATATTTACGGAAAGTGGAAAACCGATGTATTATGGTTGTTGAACCATTTCAGATATAAGTAATAAGCTATTTACAGTTATTATAAAGTCCGTGTTAACGGACTTTTTTTATGCTGATTGATGGCAACTGCCAAGGCAAAGACAGAGGCTAGGGCGCAAAATCCGAATACTAGATAAAATCCTGTTTTATACAGGTTTAAAATAAGCCCCGATCCAAGTCCTCCTATGATTATACCGGTTTCAAGTGCTATAAATAGCATTGAGAGTGCACGTCCTCTGGTTTCGGGTGTGCTTACATCGCCGGCCCAGGCAAAAAGGGATGGCGCATTGAAACCCTGCCCTATGCCATATAGAACTGCGGCAGGGAAAAATGCAGTCTCAAAAAACAAAAGTAACAGGGCGCAAACCTGAAAAGCAGTGCCAATGCCAATACCGGCAGCCCGACCAAGTCGATCACTGAGCTTACCACTGAACACCCTCACCAAAAGACTGCTGCCAATGTAAACTGTCAAAAAAATACCTTTATTGCTGTAGCCAAGACCAGCTGTGTAGTCTGGCATTACCGTGAGCAGCGCGCCCAGCGGTACACACACCAGCAACATGAGCAATGAGGGTGGCATGGCCTTTGGGTAAAAAAGTCCACCTTCCGGCTGTGTTTTCTCAACCTGGGGTTTAGTTTCAGGCAAAAAACTAAAGATTAAAATGGCCAAAAAAGCAAGGACTGAACTTGCCACAAAAAGACCTTGTTGGCCCCATAAAATAACCATTGATGCGCCCAGCGCGTAGCCTGCAGCTGTGCCGCTATTACTGAAAATTCCTTGCCAGCCGAGTGCTTCTCCGCGCCTTTCTTCTTGAATGATATCCGTGGTAAATGCGGTAAATCCTGTGGGTGAGAAGCCGGTAGAAAAACCATGCAAAAAACGAATGAGAAAAAATAGCCACAAAGTATTTGCCCATGGGTAAAGTAAACCGGCGACTACACAAAATAATGCCCCACCAATCATGGCATGTTTGCGACCCAGTTTGTCGGTTATCCAGCCACTGAAAGGCCTTGCTAGCAGCGCACTAAAGGCAAATGCAGGTAATATAAATCCAATATAAGCCTGTCCGCCCATTTTTCGGAGTACTTCCGGCAGCTCTGGTAGTAAGATGTTGAACGAAAGAAAAAAAAGCAGTGAGCCTGTGCTCATCAGCCAGAAATTGCCGGGAAGACCCTTAGCCATGGAAAGCTACCAATGGCATTTGACGGCCTCTGCCGAAAGCCTTTGAGGTTACTCGCAGGATGGGAGGTGACTGAAAACGTTTGTATTCTGCTCTGTTGACCATGTTTATGATTTTGTCTACCATGGCAGATTCGTATCCTTGTGCCTTTATTTCATCCCGGCTGCGCCTTTCTTCCACATACCAGTGAAGGATTTCGTCCAGAATGGCATATTCAGGCAGGCTGTCGGTATCTTTTTGCCCTGGCCTGAGTTCAGCAGAGGGCGCTTTTATGATAATAGCGGTTGGGATTATTTCAATTTCACGGTTGATATACTTAGCCAAAGCATAAACCTTGGTTTTCCACACATCTCCAATGGGGCTGAGACCTCCGCACATGTCTCCGTACAGTGTGCTGTATCCTACAGACATTTCACTCTTGTTGCTTGTGTTAAGTAACAAATGACCCATTTTATTACTCATGGCCATGAGCAGGTTTGCCCTGATTCTGGCCTGCAGATTTTCCTCTGTAATATCCTGTGGCAACTTATCAAAGGCTGGCTGAAGCGTGTTCAGGTAGTTTGAAAATATGTCGCTGATGGGGATTACCCGAAATTCGTTTCCCAGATTAATACTGAGTTGTTTCGCATCATTAACTGAACCTTCACTGCTATAGGGAGATGGCATCAGCAGGGCCATTACATTTTCAGGTCCCAGCGCTTTGCACGCCAATGCTTGCACCAATGCACTGTCTATACCGCCTGAAGATCCCAGAATTATTTTCTTAAAACCGGATTTTTTGGAGTAGTCTCTGATGCCATAAACAATAGCATCATGCATGAGCGCTGTTTCTTCTGGTTCCGAAAAATTTACCGGTACACCAAGAAAGTCGTTTTTGCCGAAAGTAATGTAATCGACCTTTTCTTCAAACAGTGGCAATTGTTTTACGGTTTTCCCTTCTGCATTGATTACCTGGCTGTCTCCGTCGAAAATCAGATCAGCATGCGCACCTACCTGATTTACATAAACAATGGGTAAGCCAAAACGCTCTATGTTACCCGCAAATACTTTATCACGCATCCTTATTTTGCCAACGTTAAATGGAGATGCACTGGGATGGATGATAAGTTGTGCGCCCTCATTTTTTAGGTATTGCAGCGGACTCTTTTCATAAAGAAATTCATTGTATACATCCCAGATATCTTCACAAATGGCGATGCCAATCTTTATCCCTTTGAATTCAAAAATCTGGCATTCATCGGCTGGTTCAAAATACCGGGATTCAGCAAATACATCATAGGTGGGGAGGAGTGTTTTTCTAACTACATGCTCTATGCGGCCATTTTGTAAAAAGCAGGAAACATTGAAGAGGCCGCGTCCTTTGTCGCGGTTGCGCATAACACCACCAACAATGGCGGCAATGCCCTGACAACTTTGGGCAATGGCGTCCATACTTTGCTCACATTTCTCTACAAACCATTCGTAATCCAGCAAGTCATCGGGCGGATAGCCGCAAACTGAAAGTTCGCTGAATACCACCAGGTCTGCTCCCTGCGATTTGGCCTCGGTAATGGCCTCATACATTTTAGTGGTGTTCAGCTCAAAATCACCAATGCGGTAATTCAGCTGTGCCAGGGCAATTTTCACGCTTTATATTTAGAAAAAAACACCTAGCTGAATGCCCAGAAAATTGTTTCTTCCGTCAACCGCATCATCGGTAAACACATCGGAAAAAGCGTTGTCAAACCGCAGACCTGCAGAAAACATGGTTTTACCACTGATTTTGGTTTCAATGCCTGCCCCGATAATCAAAGACATCCTGGCTTTGCGTATGTCATCCTGATATACTCCGTTTCCTGTGAAATTGCCTGCATCGCCCTTAAAATCATATTTGTCATTGGCATCCAGGTTAGGATTGTGTGACTGGGTTCCGTTACCGTAAATGCTGGGTGTGGAGGCTGTTTTGAGTTTTTGTTGCATCAAAAATGCAGGCGCCACACCAAACTGTCCCCAATACTTGAATTTACCTATTTCGTTGGTTTTAAGTTTTAATGTTATGGGTACCTGAATGTATTGCAGGTTGTAATTAAAAGTTGTGTTTCTGTGAATGACGCCACTATTGTTAGGTTTGTCTGACCATAACGTATCATTGGTGTATATTTTACTGGGTGTAGAAGTAACAATAAACTCCGTGCTCAACCAATAATTGGGATTGTTGGCAATATTAATGTCTCCCATCAGTCCGTAGCTGAATCCCAGGCCGAGTCCATTGTTTTCCATGGGGCCTTCCATCATGCGGGTCCAGGCAAAATTGGGACTTACCTTGAAACCTATGGCAACTTTGCGGTTGTCCTGTGCGTTAACCGTGTGAATAAATGTGATGCCGGAGAGAAGGGCACACAAGCATAATCTGGCTTTAATTTGCATATTCATATTCCTTTTATGCAAAAAAACACAATTTTGAGGAATTGCCTGTTATGTTTTTCAGCAATTATCACATTGTTTTCCGGATGCCATTCTGAAAAGCATGTAAAACTGCAAACATCCAATCTAACCGAGGCAATTGAAATGGCCGCAGATGGCGGAATCACGCCACTTGATGTAAATGGATTAAAGCAAAAGTTCAACAAGAAATTTGATCGCTGGTGTGTGGATATTATGGGCGTTCCGCCGCAGTATATGGGTAACGATTCCATCTTGTCGGTATTCCTGACCAGATTTATGGAGTTGAACAAACCGGTGCTAACTTCAGTGAAAATGCACTACGTCCGTTACCCTGATTTGAATGGGGATATCGAAAATTGTGTTTCCAAACTGAAGAAAGAACTTCCGGATGCAGGTGAATTTGAGGTTTTTGTGTATTTCAGCCAGTTTAGCCTAACCAATACATTCACCGATACAGTTTCAGGCAAACATGTATTGGGTTACAGCGCTGAAATGTTTATGGATGATACCTGTACATTGTATGACAAGATTGAGGGCATGCCTGCATGGATTAAAAGATATGCCAGAACCGAACAGATCGCGCCATATCTGGCCATTACCTATCTTAATGGGCGCTACAATGAGTCGCATCCGCGAAAAACGATGTTGGATGAAATGATATTTCAGGGAAAACTGTGGTACAGTATGCTGCAGCTAACTCCGGATATCGCTCCGGAAAGATTGCTTGGCTATACACCTCAGGAATGGAAGTTCCTGCAAAAAGAAGAATCCAATATCTGGAATTTTTATGTACAGGAAAAAACGCTGTTTTCCACGGATTTTAACCGTGGATACAAACGCTTTTTTGTGCAAGGTGAACGCACTACCGGTGCCGGTTTGCCCGAGGATTGCCCGCCTCGCATTGGGAATTTTACCGGCTTGAAAATTGTAGCAGCCTATGCCGATAAAACGGGTAAATCATTGAAACAGATCTGGGAAGAAACCATTGCGGGCAACATACTTAAAGAATCAGGCTATAATCCGATACGATAATGACCAATTTTAAAGAATATCTTCAGGAGAGATTGAAAAACAACCATTTTATCAATCACATAGGATTGGTGCTGGATGAGGTGGTAAAAGGCGAAGCAATACTTTCGCTGGATGTGAAAGAACATCATTTGCAGCAAAATGGATTTACACATGGTGGTGTTACCGCTACCCTATGCGATGTAGCAACCGGTATAGCTGCTTATACAGCCGTAGCTGAAGGGAAAAATGTGGTAACTGTTGATTTGAAAATATCCTATATAAACCCATCGGTAGCCCGCAAAGTTATAGCAGTAGGCAGGGTAGTGAAATCAGGTAATTTTCTTGTTTTTTGCGAAGGCGAAGTTTTTGATTTGCTGGACGGTGGAACTAAGAAAATGGTTGCCACATGCACCAGTATTATGGCAACTGTGGATATACCGGTTCAATAAGTTTAAATAAGATAGTATCTTTGGTGGGTTCGTGGAAAAGATAAAACGCATTTTTCTCCTTTGCCTGCTAGGCTTAAGCATACTATCCACAAGGGCACAGTTAAAAAGGCTCAGTGGAAAAATCTTTGCCGAAGAAACCAGAGAGCCACTGGCTTTTGCCAACCTTTTCTTTCATGGTACCGAGTTTGGCTTTTATTCTGATTTTGAAGGCACCTTTAAATGGGGAGGCGATGTGTTTCCTTCTGATACTTTGCGGGTGGAATACATGGGATACAAAACCCGGCTGATTCCGCTGAACAACCTCTCTGCATCGGGACTAGAAATAGAAATGATAAGAAAAGTTTTTCAGACCGAAGAAGTTGTTATCAGGCTTAAAACAAATCCCGCTCTTAAGTGGATAGCCTTGGCTCAGGAAAACCGAAATAAAAATAATCCCGATAAACTGGAACACTACCAGTGCGAAACCTTTACCAAAAATACGATTGCCGTAAACAATATTTCGGGAAAGCTCAGAAAAGGTAAGTTTTGGCAGGAGATAGGCCCTCTGTTTGATACCATTAGTTATTTGAATGGCAATAAAGAGAAGTCCATACTACCTGTTTTTATTTCTGAAGTTATCAGCGATTATTATTTCAATAAAAATCCTTATCTAACCAAAGAATATATCAAGGCTTCCCGCTTGAAGGGTATTGGTGTGCAGGATGGTACATTTATATCCCAGGTACTGGGAAGCACCTTTGTGAATTATAATTTCTACATGAATACGCTTGTGGTAATCGACAAGGGAATTGTTTCGCCCATTGCCGAGGCTGCCATGAATACGTATGATTATAAACTCGTTTACGTGGATAAATCGGGTCCCAGACGGGTATTCCAGATTTATTGTTCTCCAAGAATTGAAAAAGACCTTGCCTTTAAAGGTTTTTTATGGATAGAAGATACCACCGGCGCCTTGCTGAAATTGTCACTTGAGTTAAACAGCAGTTCTAATATCAACTACATAGAAAAACTTAGAATTACACAGGTGTATACCCCGACAGATTTGGGAGCCTACTTTTGTGTGAATACCCGTGCCGTGATTGATGCAGCCGAAATGAGCACGCAGGCCGCCGGGGTAGTGGCTACCAGCGTTGTCACTGCCAAGGATATCAAAACAAATATAAAACACGCCCCCAAATTTTTTGAAACACGCGTTACGATGGATCCGGATGCACTGAATAGGCCGGATTCATTCTGGGTACAAAACCGACATTTGCCCAATACTGCCATTGATGACAGGATTGCCCGTAAAATAGATACGCTGGTAAATCTGCCAAGAATCAGCACCTATGTGGATGTGGTGAATTTTTTGGTGGATGGATATAAAAACTTTGGGAAAATAGATTTTGGCCCTTATTACAGTCTCGTCAGCTTTAACCAACTTGAGGGGCCCCGCTTGAGGCTGGGATTTCGCACCACGCCGATGTACAGCAAAGATTGGATTATTGAGGGTTTTGGTGCTTATGGTTTCTGGGATGAGCAATGGAAATACTCATTAAAAGTTGAGCGCATACTAAACCGAAAGCGCTGGACAAAACTCGGAGGTGTGTACCGAAGGGATGTGGAACAGATTGGAATTTCTGACAATGAAGATTACAGCAGTGGACTGTTTACAGCCTTCAACCTGTTGGGCAGCAATAACCTGAATATGAACCGGGACGCGCGTATTATGTTTGGTACCGATCTGCGCAACGGACTCAGGCTGTCAATAAGCCTTGGCAACCGGGCCTATCTTTTTCAAAAGGTAGGCAACTTCAATTTTGCATGGTATCCCAGGTTTCCGGATACATCTTCTTATGCCAATGAGTTTTACAATACCACTACCAACGTAACACTTCGGTATTCTCCCAAGTATTATTACCTGCAGAATGATAATCGTCGTGTAACCTTTACCGGTATTGGTCCTGAGTATTATGGCACATGGATTCAGGGATATAAAAACATTTTAGGCAGCCAGTTCAGTTATACCCGACTGGTTGCAGGTTTGAATTATAATAAAGTATGGGGCGCAATGGGGCGAACAGCTTTCAATTTTGAAGCTTCACGGGTTTTTGGCAACCTTCCATATCCTTTACTTACAGTGTATATAGGCAACCAGAGTTTCGTATACAACTCCGGCGCGTATAATCAAATGCGAATTTTCGAATTTATTACTGACAGAAGTATCTCAGCTGCTGCAGAGCATCATTTGAACGGATTGTTTTTCAATCGTATTCCATTGCTGAATAAATTAAAATGGCGTGAAGTTTTGGGGACCAAGGCTATCTATGGTTCTCTGGCACAGGAAAACTTCAGTATCATCCCGAAATTCACCACAGAGGGGGCCGTTTCGCAGTTTAAAACCTTTACGGATTTGCCCTACTGGGAGTGCAGTGTAGGCATAGAAAACATCTTTAAAATTTTGAGGGCTGACGCCATTTGGCGACTGACCTACAGGGAACCTGCCAATGTGCGCAATTTTGGTGTAAAAGTGAGTGTGGGGCTTGCTTTTTAACTTACTTTTCCGTAAATTTATATCCAACACCGCGCATACTGTGAAAGTAGATGGGTTTCTTTACGTCTTTTTCAAAGTACTTTCTGAAAGCAAGAATGAAGTTATCGATGGTGCGTGTGCTCGGATACACGTTGTATCCCCATACAGTTTGCAGTATTCGCTCCCTGCTCACTACCTGACCTCGGTTTTCAATAAGTAGTTTCAACAACAAACTTTCTTTTTTGGTTAAAATGAATGTGCCTTCGTTACCACTTGCTTCAAAACTGTCAAAATTCACATAATTATTACCAAAATTATATTCATGCAAGGCGACATCATTTTCTGACGAAACTTTACTTCTGCTTAACAGTTTTTGCACACGCAAAAGCAATTCTTCGAGATTAAAGGGTTTTGTCAGGTAATCATCACCGCCTTTTTTAAGACCTAGAATCCGGTCCTGCGTATTGTTGCGGGCAGAAAGGAATAGAATCGGGATTTCACTATTTGTAAGCCTAATATTTTCTGTGACCGTAATACCATCTACATGGGGTAACATCACGTCCATAATAACCAGATCAAAACTTTCCTCCTTCATTCTTTGCAGGGCCTGTAAGCCGTCTCTTACGGCTATTACCTTGTATCCTTCCGATTCGAGGTTTAACTTCACCAGATCGGCAATGTCTGCCTCATCTTCTACCAATAGTAATCTGTTTGTTTTCATACGTTTGCCCTTTCTTTGAATAACAAATTAAACGCAGTTCCGTTGGGTTGATTGTCTGAAATGGAAATTATGGCAGAATGCTGACGGAGTAATTTTTCGACCAAAAATAGTCCCAGTCCGGTACCTGAGCTACTTCTGGTTCTTTCGTCACCCATTCGGTAAAACATCTTGAATATGTTTTTTCTTTCCGATAATGGAATGCCAATGCCATTATCAGAGACAGACATAGCCACCCTTCCTTTAAGAATGAAGGTTTGAATGTGTATTTTTTCCTCACCTTGTTTACTGTATTTCACAGCGTTTCCGATAAGATTGCTGAGGGCCATTTGCAAAAGCTCACGATCTCCCCGAATAAGAAGTTCAGGAACATACTGGGCACTAATAACTGCTGTTTCAGGCAATGAATCCTTAATTTCTGCAAGTGTGTCCTCAATAAGTTCTTCCAAAACCAAATCCTGAATAATAAACTTCATACGGTGACTGCTTTGTACTTTGGTTGCCATAAGTACGTTATCTATGATACGAGAAAGCCTACTGACATTATTATCTGCCATTCGCAATAATTTATCCAAATCCTTTTGTTCAGTAGTTATTTTTCGTTGTGCGGTCTGTATAGCAAGTTTGGTGCCGGCCACCGGTGTTTTTAGTTCATGTGTAATGGCAAGTAAAAAGTTGTTTTGCTGAGAATTCAATTTAAGAATCCGATCCAGATATAAGTAAAGGGCCAGTGCAAGTATCAGCATAATAATCGTCATTACCACTCCTTCATAGATCCAGCTATCACGCTTTCTGAGGTATTTCTTGTTTTCGCTGGCAATTACAGATTTTTTAATGGTTACAGTAAATATTTTATCAAAAGATTTTCCGGGATAAAAACAAATATCATAGGGTGGGTATTTTTTCAGAAGAAAGTATTTAAGTAATTGTGTATCAACAAACATGGTTTTTCCATGATATTCAAATTTCATAGAATCTTTACCGGTGAATTTTCCGGTGAACATATTATGTGATATTTCACCTGCCAGGTGCAGGCTATCCGATTTGTATAGCTGCAGACGCAGGTCTTTTTCAGTTTTACTGTAATTAACAAGACTCATAGCCCACCAAACAAAAGCGGCGGACATGTATAATATTACAAGAATAATGGAAAGTCTAAGTTTGTTTCTGGCGGTCATATAACTTGAAAGTGAATAACAAAAGTAGTTAGTATGCCGGTAAATAGATTTATTTGTGTTTGTTTTTACTGAAAAATGAACCTTACAGAATCTTTTGTGAAAAACCTGATTGGTATAGCAGGCGCTGAAAATGTGCTTTTGGACACCATGAAATTGCAAGCCTATGGCCGTGATTATACCGAGGATCTCCAATATCAGCCATCATGCGCGGTAATGCCCGATTCCGCTGAGGCAGTTGCTGCAGTACTTAAAATTTGTAACGAACAAAAAATACCTGTTTATACCCGCGGAGCCGGAACAGGTCTTAGTGGTGGCAGTTTGCCCGTAAATGGCGGGGTAGTGTTGAGTACCGAAAAACTCAACAAAATATTGCATATCGATACAAAAAACTTTCAGGCCACTGTTCAGCCCGGGGTTATTAATGAGGTTTTCGCTCAGGCGGTGGCCGGAAAAGGGCTATACTATCCGCCGGATCCGGCCAGCAAAGGCAGTTGTTACTTAGGAGGAAATATTGCGCATGGGAGCGGTGGTCCACGCGCTGTGAAATATGGAACAACCCGCGATTACGTTATTAATTTACAGATAGCCTTGCCCAATGGTGAACTGATATGGACGGGCGCCAACACAGTGAAAAATTCTACCGGTTTTAACCTTACCCAACTCATGGTAGGCAGTGAAGGATTACTTGGCATAGTCACCTGCATTGTATTCAGGCTCATAGCACGTCCTACACAGCAATTGCTTTTACTGGTTCCGTTCAAAACTGCACGGGAAGCTGCGGGGGCGGTAAATGAAGTCTTGTTATGTGGAATCACACCATCTGCACTTGAACTTATGGAAACTTCGGGTATACAGATAAGTGCAGAAGCTACCCGCACACCATTTCCATTTTACGCTGCTGCGGCTTTTTATATGCTTATTGAATTGGATGGTGATAATCTTGAAATGCTTATGCAGCAAGCTGAAACGCTTTATCCTGTAGTTGAGAAATGCGGTGGTTTGGATGTTTTGATTGCCGATTCATCAGATTTGAAAGAACAATGGTGGAAGGTAAGACGGGGTATTGGAGAAACCATAAAACAAGTATCTGTTTACAAGGAAGAGGATACCGTAGTTCCCCGTGCTGCCTTGCCCGATCTGCTGGTGTCAGTGAAAGAAATCGGAAACCGCTATGGTTTTCAAAGCGTATGTTACGGGCATGCCGGCGATGGAAACCTGCACGTGAATATACTCAAGAATAATCTTTCAGATCAAGTTTGGGATAACGAAATTCCCAAAGCAATTCGGGAAATATTTGCGGTTTGCCGCGATTTGGGCGGAACCATAAGTGGTGAACATGGGGTTGGTTTGGTGCAGAAACCCTATCTGGATGTTGTTTTTAACCAAGAACATTTTAGGCTTATGAAAGGAATAAAAGCTGTCTTCGACCCAAATAACATTATGAATCCCGGCAAGTGGCTGGATTAATCAATCAATCATTGGAAAGATCCTTCCACAGCATATTTGTGCTCCATGCTTCAGGCTTTCCACCAAACAATACTTTTGTTTTTGCCCATGTTGTTTCAAACAAAGTAGAATGGCGATAGGCCTGTAATGCCTCATCGTCTTTCCATAAACTATAAGTAAAAAATACAGATTCGTCATCACTGCTTTGCAATAATTGCAAACCCATATTGCCAGGGAATGATCTGATATGATTTGCTGATTCATGAAAAACCGCCTTGAAATCATCAATGGTCTCTGGTTTAAAAGTCATTTTTACTATTCTGAATATCATGATGCATCCATAAATTTAAGCAGTATTACGGTGCCTTCAGACAATCCGTAATATTGTTTGGCAGATCCTGCATTCATGGCAATTTGCAGAAAATCACCCAGGCCGAAATAAGCGGCGGCATAGCCTTGGTCAACATCAAAAAGTGAAGCGCTAATACGGTCAATTTCCAAACGGTATGAACTGATTACGGAGAGCTTAAATCGTCGACCGTTTCTCATACGCTCGAATTCATCCCTTTTAAGATTGAAAATTGCATTTCCCTGTGCATCGTTGTAAACCACAGTAAGACGCAGAAGGTTTTGCTGGAAGGCAGGCTTTGGTATCAGTGACTTTATTACATTTTCTTTAACAGTAAAGGGAATGCTGCCATTGTCTGAATTCATCAACGTGTTAATGGCCGGTAAATAAATATCCTTCATCACATTTTGTATGGAAATTTGTGAAGAGACGCTGTAATAATCTGCTGATGAATCCTGAAGAATAAGTGGCAGAAAACCATTGTCGGGGGCAAAAAACCACTGGCTTCCTGATTTTGCTGCCAGGTATGGTGCTGCTGCTCTTGGGCTGAGTTTAGTGTGTGTAATATCGCACAAATGCCATGTGTCTTCTCCAAATGAGGGCAAGACCATCTGCATAAACATTGCCGCGGTGCTTAAATGCCCTCTGGATAGTGTTGGCTGGCTAAATATATGGGGAAGGTCAGGGATTTGTGCAAACAACAAAGCCCTTGAAACAGAGCTTTCTGTCGCTTCGTCGCCATAATCGGTAAAAACGTGTATGAGCTTTGGTTTTATCAAGGCTTCAAATCAATATCTTTGTGCAAAGATAAATCCCTAAACATTGACAGAAAGAGTTTATACGCTGGAAATCATCAATCCTCAGGTATTTTATGGGGTGAATAACACCAATCTGAACCTGATAAAATCCAAATTTCCCAAGTTGCAGTTTGTGGCAAGAGGCGATGAAATTAAAGTTCTGGGTGAAGAGACTGAACTTGAAAATTTTGCTTCAAAAATGGAATTGCTGGAGCAGATTTACCTAAAAAAGGGCGAGTTGAATGTGCATACACTCAACGATGTTTTTGGAGGAAACCAGACTGCTGAACTTGCCGTAGGTGGCGAAGATGATGTACTTTTGGTTGGAACCCGAGGACAGAAAATTAGAGCCAGGACCGCAAATCAGCGCGCTATGGTCAAGTCAGCGAAGAAAAATGACATACTGTTTGCCATTGGTCCTGCAGGAACAGGCAAAACATATACAGCTGTTGCACTGGCGGTTCTAGCGCTTAAAGAGCGCGAAATAAGAAGAATAATTCTTACCCGACCTGCAGTGGAGGCCGGCGAAAACCTGGGGTTTCTGCCAGGTGATTTAAAGGAGAAAATAGATCCTTATTTGCGTCCATTGTATGATGCACTGGAAGATATGATTCCTGTGGATAAACTAAAGAGTATGATTGAAAGCAGAACCGTTGAAATTGCTCCGCTTGCTTTCATGCGTGGCCGCACATTGGATAATTGTTATGTGATACTTGATGAAGCCCAAAACACTACGGATCCACAGTTGAAAATGTTTCTGACCCGCATGGGACCCAATGCTAAATTGATAATAACCGGTGATTTAACCCAAATAGATTTACCCCGAAAACAACAAAGCGGGTTGTTCAGGGCACTGGAAATATTACAGAAAATCCAGGGAATAAGTATAATACATCTCAACGCTGATGATGTTGTCAGGCACAGGCTGGTAAAGGAAATTATTGGTGCCTACGATAAAAGTCAGGAAAATGAGGATATCTAGTTATAAAGTCTGACAACGGGCTGTTTTATCTTTGCCATTGCATAGTAAAATGTAATTTATACGCGCAATGAAAGCACTTACCTCAACCCAATATTTTTTTACAAGACAGACAGCTTTTTACCGCGGTAAGGTGCGTGATGTATACACCATTGCCGATGATATACTTGTAATTGTAGCGACAGATCGTATTTCTGCCTTTGACCATGTGCTGCCCAAAAGTATACCGTTCAAGGGTCAGGTACTTACTGAAATAGCCTCAATGTTTCTGGATTTAACCGCTGATATTGTTCCCAACTGGAAATTGGCCACACCAGATCCCCATGTTACTGTTGGTAAGCGCTGCGATGCCATTCCCATAGAGTTCGTGGTCAGGCAGTATCTTACCGGTCACGCTTGGCGCGTTTACAGGAATGGTGGCCGATTGCTTTGCGGAAATGTTCTGCCTGAAGGGTTAAAAGAAAACGATAAACTGCCCGAACCAATAGTAACACCGGCCACAAAGGCAGTAAGCGGACATGATGAGGATATTTCGGCAGAAGAGATTTTGTCTAAAAAATTACTCAGTCCAAAACGTTGGGAGGCTCTAAAGGATATTTCTCTCAGGCTGTTTCAGCGTGGTATAGAGTATGCAGCATCCAAAGGGCTGATATTGGTAGATACCAAGTATGAATTTGGATTGCATAATGATGAGATTTATCTCATTGATGAAGTACATACACCAGATAGCAGCCGGTTTTTTTATGCCGATACCTACCGGGAACTACAAGAGGCAGGAAAGCCGCAACGTCAACTCAGTAAAGAGTTTGTGCGTGAGTGGCTTATGGAAAATGGATTTCAAGGTCTGGAAGGTCAAGTAATGCCCAACATGCCCGATTCATTTGTGGATTCGATTACTCAGCGCTATGTGGAGCTTTACACTGTCATGACGGGGAAAGCATTTAAACCACGTAGTTATGAACATGTGGTGCAAGAAATAGAAAATAATATTAATAATACTTTGATTAATTTCGTATAACAGTATGAAAGAGAATTGGCTGGCAATTTTGCCATTGATGGCAGCTCAATGCGTATTTGGTCAAACGGTATCAACCTATGCAGGCAAACAGTACGTAGGTTCAGGTAAATATATTGGAGTAGCTTCCAATCCGCTGCTGGATGATTATTACAGCAATCCTTACGGAATTTGTGTGGATACTGGCGGCAATATCTGGCTGAGCGATCAACACAATATGATTATTCTGTACGGGGGCAATAGCATTCAACGTGGTGGTTATATGCTTGACCCAACAGAGCCCGGAGCAATAGGGCGCTACAGAGCGACTGGTACCCAGGCATATTTTAATAATCCGCGTGGTGTGTATGTTCATCCCAAGACAAATTCAATTTATGTGTGTGATACCGATAACGGACAGATTCGTTCAGGAACCGGTTTCGTAAATACCTCCAACCCAACCTCATGGGATGGATTGAGTAAAAGTAATCCGGATGATGATAATGCATATGCAGGTAAATATTCATTTCTTGGCGACTACCTGGATGGCGCAAAATCAACCGCATTTTTTAGCAGCCCTGAGGATCTGGTAATAAACACCGATGGGAATGTTTATGTATCAGATTATGGAAATGATTGTATTCGCAAAATATCTGGAAATAACGTTACTACCCTAGCCGGTAAGGGCCTTTCTTATGGCGATGCTGACGGAATCGGCGGAAATGCCCGTTTTTACGCACCGGCAGGAATTTGCCTTGAAAGTTCCAGTAGCTTACTTGTAGCTGACCGCAATAATGGCAAAATCAGGAGGGTAAACCTTACTACTGCGCAGGTTAGTACCGTAGTCAGTGGTCTCGTTTCACCATCAGACGTGGTGGCAGTGGACGGACTTGTTTTTATTGCAGACGACTACTGTATAAAGATGTGGGATGGTTCCAAACTGCGCGTTTATGTCGGTAAAGCAGGAGTGTCTGATTACAAAGACGGAAATGACAGCAGTGCCCGTTTTGGAGATCTTGGTTTGATGGTTTACCGAAGCAAAGACAAAAGCTTGTATGTGTGTGACAGAGAAAATAATGTGGTTCGTCGTATACCAATCATACAATCAGCGGTGCCAAATTTCATCTGCAATAATCTAACGCCTACAGTTGGGCAGACTGTGAAACTTACCAATAAAAGTTCATTTTTTACCACCGTACAGTGGAATATTACACCCACTACATATACCATTCAGGCGGGTGGCAAATTAACCGATACGGTTATTTATGTGTCTTTTAATGCAACAGGCTCTTATAATGTTACCCTTACCGCTACTAATCCTTCCGGCAGTGTGCCCCTAACCAGAAATAATTATATTAACGTAAGTACAAACTCTTCTGCCAAACCGGCCGTGGATTTTGTGGCTATAAAAACCATGCTAAGCATCACCGAAAACGCCCAGCTGGTGGATATGAGCGCTAATACACCAACAAAATGGGACTGGACAATAACCCCCAGGAAATTTTCATATGTTGGAGGAACAGATTCCACCAGCCAGTTCCCTCAGGTTAAATTTAATGCTACAGGAACATATACAGTTAAATTAATTGCTACCAACTCTAATGGCAATGGAACGCTTACCAAAACCAATTATATTGTGGTTGCACTGAGTAAAAATAATGCGGTTGTTCCCAAAACAGGATTGCGTGTTTATCCTAATCCTACCCATGGTTTAATCCATTTGGAAGGTGCAAAGTCCAATGAGCCAATAATCCTGATAGCGCCGGATGGACGTGTAATTCACCGTGTGCTAAACGGTAATAGTTTAGATATTACCGATTTGCCGGATGGAATGTATGTTGCAAAACTTGTTTCTCAGGGCATCAACTGCAGGTTCGTGAAACTCAATTGATAAAAGCTTTTTTACATAGAATAATAAAAAACCCGGCAGTGTTCGGGTTTTTTTCTTTTTTATTGAGTGTTTTTCTATGGGGTATAGCCCTTCAATGGGTGGGCAGATTACTGTTTCTTTTTCTGAAAGGCGCTTTTCATCAATTAACCGGTACAGAAATATTGCAGAGCTTTCTGTTCGGTTTTCCCCTTGATCTTGCATTTGTTTCTTATTTTATAGTTTTGAGCCTAATCCTTTATTGGATGGGGACCTCATTGCAGCAGCGGCTGTCCAGGATCTTATTTATTTTGTTTGGAACACTTTATATGCAGGTTGAAATAATTGTCAGTCTCGCAGATGCTGAAATGTTTTCCGCCTGGGGTTCAAAATTCAATAGACAGGCCCTGCAATATCTGTATAGTCCAAATGAAGCGGCAGCTTCATCCTCTGAGGCAAGTTGGACGGGAATAATTATTTGCTGGATTTTATTTACAGTCGTATTTTTTCGCTATTTGTTAAAACTTTCAACGGGAATTGTAAAAACACCAAAATCAGCTGGGCAGCATCTCTTTACCGCAGGTAAATCAATCCTTACCGCAGCGGTATTGGGTATTGCCATACGCGGCGGATTTGGCAATATTCCTATTAACCAGAGTGTTGCTGTATTTTCCACAAAACCTGCGGCCAATATGGCCGCCATAAACAGCGGCTGGAATTTTCTGTATTTTGTAATAAATAAAAATGAAACCATTCATGCGGAGACTTATCATTTTTCCAAAATTGGCGGTGATGATATTTTTTTAAACAAATATTATTCCGATACAATTGTAAATACCCCCCTAAGCCATTTGGAGCAACCCAATGTCTGTATTGTTATTATGGAAAGTTTCTCTGCCTATGGATCGCAATTCCTAACAGGCCATTATAATGCCATGCCATTTCTTGACAGCTTGCAACAGTCAGGATTCTCCATGAAACGTGCTTACGCCTCAGGAGATAGAACAGATAAGGGTTTGGCAGCAGTTCTGAGCGGCTGGCACGGACAGCCATGGCAAAGTATTTTGCATGAACCGGACAAAGCAGCAAAATTGCCTTCCCTGGCAAAATTGTTCAATGATAAAGGCTATAGATCGGGCTTTATATACGGAGGTGATCTGGGTTTCTCCAATATGCGATCTTATTTATTTTCAGCAGGATTTAAATCGGTATTGGATCAAACTGATTTTAACATTGCAGAAGTAACCTCCAAATGGGGTGCCCATGATGAATGGGCGCTTAAAAAACTTTTAAATATCAGTAATACGGCCAAAGAGCCTTTTTTTCATGTTCTGCTCACACTTAGCAGTCATGAGCCCTATGATGTTCCCGGTGGTCCATATTATACGGGCGAAGCCCCACAGAAGGAGTTACTGAACAGCATAGGATATACCGACTTTTCAATTAGGCGTTTCATGTATGAAGCCGAAAAAAATGCCTGGTTCAAGAATACCCTTTTTGTTTTTGTAGCTGATCATGGGCGGGATCTTGGCTTTCCGGAAACACAGTTTGACAAATCAGGCCATTTTCATGTTCCCTTATTTTTCTATGGTCCGGCTTTGCATCCTTATTTACGCGGCGTCAGCTATAATGAGGTGGCTTCCCAATGCGATATAGCTGAAACCTTGAATCAGGGTTTTCTCTTCAATAAAGTAAAATATTTTGATTACTCAGCCAATTTGCTTGATAAAGGCAGGCGTAATCTTGCAGTATACCTATTCAACAGCGGATTTGGGGTAGTAGATGAAAACGCAGAAGTTGTATTCCACAATCAGCCGGGTCAGCTAACATTTAGCCGAGGCAATAAAAATTCATGCGACAGTTTATTGAGGGTTGGACAAATAATGCAGTATCGTCAAGTTGTCAATTATCTTAAATATTAAAATTTTAAAACTAAAGTAACTTTTGGCCGGTTTTTTGCGTCTAATAAGTAAAGCCTATTGTTA
The DNA here is from genome assembly GCA_016872175.1 of Sphingomonadales bacterium. Taxonomy (GTDB): domain Bacteria; phylum Bacteroidota; class Bacteroidia; order NS11-12g; family UBA955; genus RGEC01. The sequence continues at coordinate 46,079 of VHBA01000003.1, forward strand.
TAAAGAGGAATATTGCTAAATTTGAGATGAAAATGCCCTTCCCACACAATTTGTCAGCAAAATTTAAGGTTATTTTAGTGCTTGTCATTCTCAATGTTATTGGATTTTTTACGGCCCAGCGTTATTTTTCAGAACAGGAGAGCAGCAATACCCAAAAAGAAATGGTGGAAGAAAATCCCTTGCTTGGCGCCACTGTGGAAGAAACCGGCATGTATAAGGAATGGGGCATTCGGTTGATTGCCTTATTTATGCGAAGATAACAGCAGGCATTGTCTTTGTTTCGAAATATAATTTCGGCCACATACAGGTTCATCAACCAATCAAGGTTATACCACCTGTTTTTTTGGTTTTTATATGCTTTTATAGTTGCTATTTCACTGCAGCCCGGTAAAAATCTCAGAGAATGGCTTTTGTTTTCCTCTCTTATTCTTACTTTTCATGCTACTGTTAGCTATATAAATAATTATTTTTTTGTTAACAGATACCTTTACACAAGACAGTACGTAACCTATGTGCTGGTTCTTGTGCTTACCATTGCTGCCACAGCTTTCCCAATATCAGTTATCATACATAAACTGGTAAATAATCGGGATTTGAAAAACATGGTTTGGTCATGGAATTTTTTCATTCTGATTGCATTGTCCATTTTATTTAGTGTCGTATTAAGCATGGTATTGAAACTGCTTAAAAACTGGTATCAAGGCGAGCAAGCCAGAAGAAGACTTCAGCAAATCAATACAGAAACAGAGCTTAAATTTTTAAAATCTCAGATTAATCCGCATTTTCTATTCAATTGTCTGAATAATTTGTATGCACTCACATTGAAAAAAAGTGACCTTGCACCGGAGGTGGTTTTGCGCCTCAGTAATATTCTTCGTTATGTACTTTATGAGGCAGTGGATGGCAGGGTTTCATTATCTAAGGAAGTTCAGTACTTAAAAGACTACATTGATCTGGAAAAAATCAGACTGGGAGATAGGGCTGTAATTGCCTTTGAAACCAACGGTAGTTTAAGTGAAGCGCAAATTGAACCCATGCTATTTCTGACCTTTCTGGAAAATAGTATCAAGCATGGCGCTTTTAATACCATTTCAGATGCCTGGATAAAGATTAACCTGAAAGCATCACCCGGAGAAATAATATTTGAGATATCCAACTCTAAACCTGCTTATTTGGACGAATCTGTAAAAGGACAAGGGGGAATTGGCATGGCCAATCTTAAAAAGAGATTAGATATTATTTATCCGGAAAAATATAGTTTGGAAGTAAGAGATGAGGAATCGGAATATCATGTTAAACTTGCATTAAATACCTGAATATATGTCTGAAACTTTGCGTTGTATCTGTGTGGACGATGAACCTCTGGCACTGGAGGTTATGCAAACATTGCTTGAGAGCTTTCCCGGATTGAAATTAGAGAAAACATTCAGTCATGCACTGAAAGCCATAGATTACCTGAAAAACAATAAAGTGCATGTTGTTTTCAGCGACATAAATATGCCGGGTGTTAGCGGTATTGAATTTGCACAAAGCATCGCTGATAATGAATGTGTAGTGGTGTTTACCACCGCACACCAGGAGTATGCCGCAGAGGCTTTCGAAATTGAGGCACTGGATTTTTTACTGAAACCCTTTTCTCCGGATCGTTTGGCAAAAACAGTTAAAAGATTAGAAGAATATTTTGAGTTGCGTTCATCTCTCCAAAAAGACAATACTGAACTTTCAGAGGGTTCAGTTTTTGTGAAAAGCGATGGGAAGTTGCTCAAAGTTGCTTTTACGGATATCTGGCTGGTTGAAGCATTTGCAGATTATGTAAAAATTTGGACTTCAGATGATAAGCGGATAGTGACACTCCAGACTATGAAAAACATGGAACAGGGATTGCCTGAAGATCGCTTTATCAGGGTGCACAGAAGTTTTATTGTTGCCATTGATAAGATGGTTTCTGTGCATAGCAGCAGTATTAAGGTGGGAAATAAGGAAATTCCCGTAGGCAAAAATTACCGGGATGGCCTAATGGAAATAGTTCAAAGGTTGAATACGCTAAGACGTTGAATTTTATAAACCGAGGTACGCATCGGAAGCCCTTGTAAGGGCATTTGAGAAGGCTTCAGCATTTATATTTGATGGTGTATGTGAGTTTATCCATGCCAAAAGTTGTTCAGTGGGAATATTTCCTTTGAGTTCATCATTGGCAAACGGGCAACCTCCAAAACCTAATATTGCACTGTCAAACCTTTGGCAACCGGCCTCCCACGCGGCCTCCACTTTGTTTTGCCACATGTCTGTTCGGGCATGAAAGTGAGCTCCGAAAACTACATCAGGATGCCTGCAGGTTAGTGTCTCAAAAAGATATTGTATATCATCTGTTTTAGCCCGGCCAACCGTATCAGCAAGGCTGATAGTAGCGATGCCTTCTTTTACAATTTTATCTGCCCACTCGATAACCTTGTCTCTGTCGTAATTCTCACCATATGGATTACCAAATGCCATGCTAATGTATACCACCAGTTCTTTGCCTGCTATGGATGCAAGTTCATGGATCTTACGCATACGAATGAATGCATCCGTGGTGCTGCTATTGGTGTTGCGTCTCTGAAATGTCTCATTCACACTGAAAGGATAACCGAGATAATTCACCATGGGATAAGCGATAGCTCTTGCTGCACCTCTTTCATTGGCGACAATTACCAGCAGTCTGGTATTGCCCTTGAAAGGACCTATTGAAGATAATACTTCAGCCGTATCTGCCATCTGCGGCACTGCAGAAGGATTTACAAAACTGCCGCAATCCAGGGTGTGAAAACCGCATGCAAGTAATTTCTTCAGATAATCGATCTTTACCTCAGTGGGTATAAAATTCTTTATACCTTGCATAGCATCACGAGGACACTCAATTATTTGCAGGCCTGAGATCACAGATTTTCCAGTATATAATTGGTTATTTTCTTATAAAGGTGAGCGCGGTCAGGTCCAACCACATTGTGCTTGTGCCCGGGATACAGGTAGAAATCTACATTGGTATTCATTTTTTTAACAGCCTCCTGCAAATACATATAGCTGTGCTGAGGTACAACCACATCATCATCCATGCCATGAATCATTAATAGTTTACCTTGTAGCTGGTCTACATAACCTAAAAGATTCGCTTTTTTATATCCATCAGGGTTTTCGTTGGGTTTGTTCATATACCTTTCGGTATACATGATTTCATAATATTTCCAGTCAATTACCGGTCCTCCTGCCACGCCCAGTTTGAATGTACCCGGATATCTGGTCATGAGAGAGGTTGTCATGAATCCTCCAAAGCTCCAGCCGTGAACAGCCATGCGATTTGTGTCAATAAACCCTCTTTTTATAAGCTGTTCCAGCGCAAAAAGCTGATCGTTCATTTCAACGGAACCGAGTTTTCTGTGTGTTGCACTTTCAAATTCAAAACCACGGTTGGAACTGCCCCGATTGTCTACCGTATATACGATAGTACCTTTTTGCGCAAGGTAGGCCATCCATAGCGGACCTCCGCCAAGCCAACTTTCAGTTACCATCTGCGCATGCGGGCCTCCATACACATACACGAGTAGCGGATATTTCTTTTTAGGATCGAAATCAGGCGGTAGAAACATGCGGCCATAAAGGGCGGTATTGGTGTTTAAAATAACCGGTTCTATTCGGATGTCGCCAATCTGATAATCCGTCAAAGGATTTGGTCCTTCAAAAATAATATTGATTTGGGTTCCATCCAGTTGATGCACACTGTATCTGCGTGGAATCTGCATGGATGTGAAAATATCCATATAAGTTCCTGCATGAGTATTTAGAAGAACCTTGTGTGTTCCAACTCCCTTGGTGATTTTTACCGGTTTGGGATTGCGATCCCTGAATTTATAAAGATACACATGTCTTTGCAAAGGACTTTCCTGGGTACTCTCATAGAAAAAGCCCTGGTTGCCTTTGGTGAATCCCAGAAAGTCAGTAACTGCCCAGTTGCCCTTGGTAAGCTGTATGGGTGCGCGCTGGTCGTCCATAAGATAAAGATGATTGTAGCCTGACTTTTCACTCATCCACAACCACTTATTGCCTTCCCCGGGTATAAAAATGGGCGGATGTTCGGGCTCAACATATTTTTCATTCTTCTCTTCATATACGATTTTGTCCAGTTTGCCGTCACTAACCCTGTATTTGCGCAACTGCATGTGATTTTGTTCCCTGTTTACCCATGCAAGATAAATGGATTGCGCGTCTGGGCTCCAGGCAATGTTGGTTAGATACTGATCATAAGGTCCATCTGTAACTAGGTAGATGGTTTCCTCGGTGAGGCAGTTGTAAATACCCACTTTCACAGAATGACTGCTGTCGCCGGCCATGGGATAACGAATGTAATTATTTTTGGCAGGTCCATCTGCAATATTGGTAAGCGGATACTGGGTTACCCGGGTTTCATCCATACGGTAAAACGCCAGTTTATTTCCATCGTTACTCCAGAATAAACCTTTATTGATGCCAAACTCATTTCTGTGAACGGATTGACCGTAAACTATTCCATTTCCACCATCTGCAGTTATTCGGCGGAGACCACTGGCTGTTACAATGCTGATATTGTCTTTTTCGACCAAGGCTGTGTTCAGTGAGCTTTCGGCAATTTCAATGGCGTCAAAATTCTCGGAGAATTTACGCTTGGTGATTAGGGTTTTATCTGAAGTGTTATAAATAAAAAGTCTGCCTTTATTAACAAACCAGCATTCATTTTCTGATTTCCATGTTAACGCAGGAAAAGATTTAATTTCACCGCCTTCTGCAGAAACAAGTTTTGCAAAGCTTTCCATGGTAAACATCGTATCGCTGAGCAGGGTAGAAGGGTCGGTAGACAGTAGAGCTTTCCCCTTAATTTGTGTGAACCTGTTGGAATTAGGAATCCATTGCACACCGCGCAATCCTGATGGTGTAAATTTCGGATTGAAACAATCCTCAATGGTTAATGCCTGATTCTGGGATTTAAGCACTGTGCTGAATAAGCCGATGCATATGGGAAACAAAAGCAGTTTTCTCATGGTTGTCTTTGTACTTCGCAAATATGGTTGCAAATTTGCGGCCTAATTAATTTTCATGCAAAATACAAAGAATTTAATTGAAGAGGCCTGGGAAAACAGAAGTTTATTACAACAACACGAGTATATAAGCGCCATTGAAGTAGTTATTGAAAAGCTGGATAAGGGTGAATTGCGTGTGGCAGAACCGCTGCCCGACGGGAGTTGGCAAAATAATGACTGGATTAAAAAAGCAGTGATATTGTATTTTCCTACCCGAAAAATGGAAACCCTGCAGGCAGGCCCCATGGAATTCAATGATAAAATGAAACTTAAAAGTGGCTACGCAGCACTTGGGGTAAGGGTAGTTCCTCACGCCATAGCAAGGTATGGTGCTTTTCTGGCTTCAGGTGTTATTATGATGCCTTCATATGTAAATATTGGAGCGTATGTAGATTCAGGCACCATGGTAGATACATGGGCTACGGTTGGAAGTTGTGCTCAGATTGGTAAAAATGTGCATTTAAGCGGTGGCGTTGGAATTGGCGGTGTCTTAGAACCTGTACAGGCCGCTCCTGTGATTATTGAAGATGATTGTTTTGTAGGCTCGCGTTGCATTGTTGTGGAAGGTGTAAGGGTCGGAAAACAGGCCGTTTTAGGCGCCGGTTTGACGCTTACAATGAGTACTAAAATTATGGATGCAGAAACAGGAAAAGAATTGCCCCGTGGCTATATACCGCCAAGAAGTGTGGTTATTCCGGGATCAATTAAAAAAACTTTTACCGGTGGTGATTTTTATGTTCCCTGTGCACTTATTATTGGCCAACGAAAAGAGAGTACCGATACGAAAACCTCACTGAATGACGCTCTCCGCGATTTTAACGTAGCTGTCTGATGAATATCGGGTTTGATGCAAAACGCTATTTTAATAACCGCACAGGACTGGGCAATTATAGCCGCAGTGTGGTTGAAGCTTTGCTGAAAAGCCATCCCGAAAATCAGTATGTATTGTTTTCCTCTGGTCAAGAGGGAAGAACAATAACCTCTGGTCTTGTGGTTGCCGAAACCCGCCGCAAAGGTTCCCTATGGCGCGTTATGGGAATGAAAAAAGATCTGGTCAGCACAGGGATTCAAGTTTATCATGGACTTACCAATGAAATTCCCTGGGGACTTAAAGATTCCAGTGTAAAAACCGTGGTAACCGTACACGACCTGATTTTTAAGCGTTTTCCCGATTACTACAGATTTGCCGATCCCTGGATTTATAATCTTAAAACCCGGTATGCACTGCGCAATGCTGGTGTCGTGATTGCCGCCAGTGAAACCACTGCCAATGATATAAAGCGGTTTTACGAAATTGATTCAAGTAAAATAAAAGTAGTTTATCAGCCTGTGGATGCAGTTTGGTATCAAAAACCGTCTGATTCGCCTGTGAAACCGCCATATATACTTTTTGTAAGCAGTTTCACACAGCGAAAAAATCACGGAAGTTTGATTGAGGCGTTTGCGAAAATTCAAAAACAAACAGACTTACATCTCGTTTTGGCTGGCGCCAAAGGCGAAACGCTTGAAAAATGCCTTGCATTTGTTCAGTCTGAAAAGTTGACAGACCGGGTTCATTTTTTTGTTGATTGTGATTTCGAAACCCTTCACTCATTGATGTATGAGGCTTCACTGGTAGTGAACTGTAGCTTTTTCGAAGGTTTTGGTATTCCGCTTGCCGAGGCAGCGGTTTGTAATAAACCAATGGCAGTTTCAGATATCCCTGTTTTCAGAGAAATTGCAGGTAAGGCAGCTCGTTATTTCAATCCTAATAATTCGGATGAAATTGCCGCTGTTATGCTGGAAAGCCTTGCGCCTGAATATCAGGTTGGAATGCAGGCTGGCAGGGGAGAATTGCTTGCTAAAATAGATGCTGATAATATCGCAGGCCAGCTCAACCAAATCTATAAATCATTGGTATAACCCAATCTCTAATAGCTTTTAGTGCGGCTGCCACATTCTGCGCTCATCTCTGCCATCTTTTCCTTCCGGCATCTTGAAAGCCCTGAGATTGTAGGTGAATGTTAGCATATAATATCTTTGCAACACATTGGTCTGAACATCTTCATAATAGGTTTCGGTAATGTTTCTGCTCAGGCTGTTATTTTGCTTTATTAAATCAAATGTTGTGAAACGGATTTCAGCGGTCTTTTTCTTCAAGAATTTATAACCAATTCCGGCATTCCAGAGCAAAAATTTGTTGTTGAAACCACCTGAAAGACCTTTATAAAGCTGGTGGTTAATATCGGTTTGCAGTACCAAGCCTTTCCAGGGTTGAACCTGTATGCGGAAGCGGCTGTTTTGGTTGGTGAAACGGCTGTTTAACGAAGTTTGCAGCGTGTTTTTTACATCAGTAACAGACGTATTGGAAGAAATGGTAAAATCCACTTTTTCCGAAATATTACTGCTGATAACCACGCCCAGACTGGGTGTTAAATTGCGGGAGTAATTCATTGCATCATTCACTTTGCCCGGTGTACGGCTGATGGAAGCACCTGCATTAATATTTAGGTTGCACTTAATTGATTTTAGGGAAATACTATAGTTGGCAAAAGTTCTGAAAGATCTGTTTCCATCCATATTTTGAGGCCTGATAAGTTGTGCGCCGCGCCGAAGTAAAATGGATGTTCCATTAATTTGGGTATCTGAAAAGGCAATAGTGGTGGTATTCCCAATATAATTACGGGTAAGTGTGCCGGCAATCATCAGAAAAACAGATGAACCTTTCTTCACATTAACCCATGAATACCTGCTAAATAATGCATGTTGAAAATCCTGTTGCAGGTTACTGTTACCTATGCTAATGTTGAGCGGGTTGGTGTTATTGGCTACTTCCTGCAACTGATCTATAGAGGGTGCATTGGTAGATGATCGGTAAAAAACGCGTAAACCTTCACGCTCATTGGGTTTGTACATGAGCATTCCGCCCGGCAGTATATTTCTGAAAGGCCTGGAAAGTGCATAAACAGCCGGAAACTGTTGTTCATTGTTAAGCCATGCCTGCTGCGCATTGACACTGATATTCCAGCTCCACCGGTTTTTTTGCCAGCGATAAGCTATGCCTGCATTGGCATTGCTGTAGCGGCTGTTGAAATTATTAGATAGTAAAGTATCAGGGCGCGTATACTCAAGGGTTGCACTATCAAATGCATTGGTATTGCGGTCACTTCGTGTTTTGTTTAGGTTGCCATTTGCCGAAAAGCTCCATATTGCGTTTTTTCCTGCGGGTTCAGTGTAGGTAATGCTGCCACTGCCGGTAGTGGATTCGCGAAGTTGACCTGCTTTGACATTATTTAATAAAACCGGTCCGGAAGACTGCTTTTGTACCGTTTCAGTAGACCAACTGCTCTTTCCATTATTGCTGCTCAATCCGGGTGTGGCGTTCAGTGTTAGCGAACGCCCTCTTTTTTTGTAGCGCACATTGTACTGTAAGCCAATGCTGGCATTATAGCCTGTCAGGCTTGCCTGATAATAGTTGCCGGTGGTATTGATTTCAAGGTTGTTCAGTGCATTGTTACCCGATACCATATATTCTGGTTTGTTTATCTGCAGACTTACTTTTGACGTTACCAGGAAACTTCTCATGGTGTCAGGTTTCCACTCCCAGCGCGCGTTTAGGCGATGATTGGTGTTTTGGGTCTTGGCTGTACTGTTTTCATTGTATACAAGACCATTCTGGTTACCGGTCACATAAAATCGTCGGGTACCGGAAACGTTATTGTTTTCTGTTGTGTTGCCGAAATAAGAAAAACTCAACTCTGATTTTTTCCATTTGTTGCTGTAGTTTAATCCAAAGGCCATGGTCTGTGTTATGCCATTGCGCTGATCAACCGTAAAATTGTCGGATGGAGAGGGAGGGCCGTAACTTCCGCCGCCGGGGCGTCTCATTCCACCCATGCCACCCATCATACCGCGCATTCCACCGCCTCCGCCACTGCCAGCCATTACACCCATCAAATCTTCGGAACTAAAGTTCTGCTCGTTTATATTATTAGCCGCGCCCAAAACGGTAAATCTTTCAGCACCTTTAAATCTGTTTACATTACCGGAAAATTTATATCGATCATTGGTGCCATAGCCTCCGTTTACCCTGCCAAATGTGCCATTTCTGAACTGCTGGCGGGTAATAATATTCAAGGTTTTGGATGTGTTTCCATCGTCAAAACCTGTGGCTTGTGCCTGATCGCTCTTGCGGTCAAATACCTGAATTTTATCAATTACTTCAGCCGGTATGTTTCTCAACACCGTATTTGGATCATCCCCGAAAAAAGGTCTTCCGTCTACCAGCATTTGTTTTATATTTTCGCCCTGGGCCTGAATTTGTCCATTGTTATTGGTTATTCCGGGCATTTTAGTAACCAGATCTTCAGCGGTAGCGTCAGGGTTTGTTTTGTATGCCGATGCGGAATGTTCAGTGGTGTCGCCTTTTAACCTTACCGGTGCTGCATCCGAAACAATCAATACCTCCTTTATTTTTCCAGTGTCATGCATATTCATATAAAGAATCCGCAAATCATGGGATTCATCAGCATCATCAAAATTGAAAAAAGCGACGTAGGATTCAAATCCTTCAGCATTGGCATTTAGCCTGTATTTGCCTGGTTTAAAAACTTTCAGACGGAAAAATCCTGTAGAATCAGTGCGGCTTCTGAAAATAGCAGAATCTGCATTAAGGAGTGTAAATTTCAAAAAACAGGGAAAAACAGCCTTGCCTTTAATGGATTGTATTTTTCCGGAAACAGGTATTCCTTTTTCCGAATTATTGCCCTGCGCCCCCAGTTTAGTGCTGACAAGCAGCAAAAACCCAATTAGTAAAATTCGCATCAAAAAATTGTAGCTGCAAAGATGCGAAAGGTTTCTGATGTTTTTGTAAGGTAAAACCCCACTTTTGTTGAATATTAAACCAATAAAATTATTTTCATCACTTATGCACAAACCTTGTCAACCTGCCGCCTTCCGTTTTATTTTGCAATCGGTTCATGGAACAGTATATCGTATCAGCACGCAAGTATCGTCCTACCCACTTTGACGCCGTGGTAGGGCAGAAGCACGTTGCCGATACACTGATGCGCGAAATTGAAAGCAATAAGCTGGCCCAGGCATTTCTCTTTACCGGCCCCAGGGGTGTGGGCAAAACAACCTGTGCAAGGATTCTGGCCAAAGTAATAAACAGTATAGACGGAGCTGTAGATCCCAAACAGGATTTTGCCTTCAATATTTTTGAACTCGATGCCGCCAGCAATAATTCGGTGGATGATATCCGCAATTTGCAGGAGCAGGTGCGAATTCCACCGCAGGTGGGTAAATACAAGGTGTATATTATTGATGAGGTACACATGCTGTCTCCCAGTGCCTTCAACGCTTTTTTAAAAACACTGGAAGAACCGCCCTCGTACGCCATTTTTATTCTTGCCACCACCGAAAAACACAAAATACTCCCAACCATTCTCAGCCGCTGTCAGGTTTTTAATTTTAACCGGATTGAAGTGCGGGATATGGTAGAACACCTGAAACAAATCGCCGAAAAAGAGGGCGTTTCTGCTGAGGAAGATGCCCTGCATTTGATTGCCAGAAAAGCAGACGGTGGCTTGCGCGACGCATTGTCTATTTTTGATCAACTGGTTAGCTACAGCGATGGTGGCCTTACCTATGCAAAATCCGTAGAGGTTCTGAACGAACTGGATGCAGATACCTATTTCGAGATTACAGATTCCATACTGAAAGGCGATTCAGGAAGTTGCATAATAACGCTGGATAGCATTATCCGTCATGGTTTTGATGGTTCGGTTTTTATAGCCGGACTAACAGCCCATTTCCGCAACCTGGCAGTTTGTAAGGATGTCCGCACAGCATCATTGCTGGATATGTCTGATAATTTCAGGAAGAAATATGCCGAGCAGGCATCTGATATGGGTTTTTCTCTCATTTTGAATGGATTAAACCTGCTAAATGAATGCGATGAGAAATATAAAATCAGCCGCCATCCCCGGTTGCTGCTGGAACTGACGCTGATGAAACTCGCAAACCTCAAGTCGTTTATCTCTCATGTGGCTACCCTTGAGGAATTAAAAAAAAAAGCCCTGAACCCTTAGCCAAGGGTCAAAATCAGGCACCGCCTAAGCAGCCCGAATCCACAGAAAAGCTTACTGTCAAAGTGCATGAATCCAGGATTCAGTTATCGGGATTTGAGGAATACAAGCAAAAGAAACAGGAAGACAGAAACTCTGCCATCAAAGAAGATAAAACGGTCGAAACCAACATAATTCAATCGGAAATCGCCTATGATGAACCTCCGCAGGAGGAACAAAAAGTTGCCGATCCGGCGCCTGTAAGTCAGGAAATGCTCACGCAATATTGGATTGAATTTAGCCATACCGCCGGTGTCAGGGCCTCCAGTCTCATGAAAGCCATTATCCCCGAATTGCAAAGCAATGAAGTGGTTGTTACCATTGCTTCCGCTGCTCAGCAGGATGCTATTGAAGATGTGCGAATGAACTTTATACATTTTGTTACCCAAAAAACGAATGGTGTAATACAATCATTGCGCATTGAGAAAGGTGCGGCTGAAATAACCGACCGAAAACCCTATACAGAAAAGGAAAAACTGGAGTTTATGCTGTCAAAGAATCCAGAGTGGAAAGAGATGATTGAGAAGTTGGGGCTGAGGCTGCCATAACTGACTATTTTCTGTTTAATTTGTGCATAAACCTTGGGTTTTCTTTTGTTCCTTTGCAGTTAGAATGAATATGCAAAATTCACCTGTTGAATTTTCTAATACCGAGGTTGCTTTTGCACACATGTCCAATGGGGGGTTGAGCAAAGCCCGCCTGCTTTTTAATAGTTTTAATTTTCCGGGATTGCTTACACTTGGCCCACCAATGGCGAATATGGCTATTGCCCTGGGTTTTAAAAACCTGATAAAAAACACCATTTTCGAACAATTCTGCGGCGGAGAGAATGTTGATACCTGTCGTAAAACCATTGACAGGCTTGCTGCTTCCCGCATTGGTACCATCCTCGATTATTCCGTTGAAGGAGAGGAAAGCGAAGCCAATTTTGACGCTACCTGTGCGGAAATTATCAGAACTATTGATGCAGCTGCAGGCAATAACCATATTCCTTTCTCTGTTTTTAAGACTACCGGTATAATTCGATTTGCCCTGCTCGAAAAAATGAGCAGTCATGAAGCCTTAAGCGATTCGGAAAAAGAAGAATGGTCACGTGGTGTGGACCGATTCAATAAAATTTGCTCACATGCCGAAGAAAAGCAAGTTAGAATTTTTGTGGACGCCGAAGAGAGCTGGATCCAGGATGCCATAGACCGACTTGCCGAAGAGGCTGCCAAACGTCATAATACTAGAAAAGCCATCGTTTTCAATACCATTCAGCTGTACAGACATGACAGGCTTGAATATTTGAAAACCCAGATTGTGTATGCTACCTGGTTTCTGGGCTTTAAGCTGGTTCGGGGTGCCTACATGGAAAAGGAACGCAAACGCGCCAATGACGTGGGTTATATTGACCCAATTCAGCCAACCAAAGTGGCATCTGACCATGACTATAACGAGGCACTCAAACATTGCATGCATCATATTGATAAAATTAGCATATGTGCAGGTACCCACAATGAGAATAGCAGCCGCTACTTAATGGAATTGATGCAAGAGAAACAATTGCAGCCCGCTGATGAGCGTGTATGGTTCAGCCAGTTGCTGGGAATGAGTGATCATATATCCTACAATCTTAGTCACGCCGGCTATAATGTTTGCAAATATGTGCCTTACGGTCCTGTAAAAGCCGTGATTCCTTACCTTACAAGAAGGGCAAGGGAAAACAGCAGTGTGGCAGGACAAATGGGACGTGAGCTTTCGCTCATCGAGCAGGAAATCAAGCGCAGAAAACAAGTGGGGGCGAGAGGTTAATGGCAAAGCATCTTTGGAAAATGCTTGCTGTCCTTTTTCTTGCGTATGTGCTGGTGGGAGGGTTGTTTGTGCCGCTGAAAACGGGTGTTACCGGCGTTGATAAGCTAAATATCATTTCCGATACCACAACCACGCTAAACATAGATATTTATAATCCGGGTGAATCATTTAAACCCGAAAAAGCCGTGCTGGGAGGAAAGTATGGTTTTGTGGCAGATAGATTGGCTTATGATTCCGGTATTTTACATGCCGACTTCCTTCCCAGGCTTGGTAAAGAAGGTCCAGAGGGTATGAGTAATTTGTATGTGCTGGCCAATGGTCGCTGGATGGCTTTTCCTTCGGCAGTTTCCATCACACGTGCAACTTCCGACACAGGTACAAGCAATGCTCAGCCTATTGCTTCTGATGATTTGGATGCCCATGTAATGGCTTTTCCCAACAGACCCATCCTGAATGAAAGCATCAGAAACCTCTTTTATCATGTTCCCATGTGGTTTAGCATGATATTGCTTTTGCTGGTTTCGGCCGTGTATTCTGTTAAATATCTTGTAAAACCCAATTTACACTTTGATCTGCGCAGTGATGCCTTGATACGTGTGGCTATTCTGGCCGGTTTTCTGGGTTGTGCCACAGGTTCTGTTTGGGCCAGTGTTACCTGGGACAGCTGGTGGCCTCGTGACCCCAAACTCAATGGCGTTGCCATAGGAATGCTGATGTATAGCGCTTACCTGCTGCTAAGGTCCGGTATTCGCGATGATTACCAAAAAGCCCGAATCAGTGCGGTTTATAATCTGTTTGTTTTCCCCGTATTCATTGCCCTGATTGTTATAATGCCCAAATTGAGCGGAGACAGCCTGCATCCCGGGGCCGGCGGAACCGTAGGTTTTAATCAGTATGACCTGGATAATACCATGAGAATGTTCTTTTACCCGGCTGTAATTGGCTGGATACTGCTGTTCCTCTGGGTTGCATCTTTACATTACAGAATCAATAAATTGAAAAATCCGATAAATTAAATATATGAAAAAAAAGTCAATTTTCCTAATATTTATGCTGTTTTTGTTAAGCAATGCCACGCCGTTGCTTGCTGAAAACAGCCCCATGCGCGGTAATGCCAAATTTAATGTGGTGGCTACCGTGCTGGTAATCATATTCGCAGGTGTAATCGGTTATTTGGTTTACCTGGACAGAAAACTGAGCAGGATGGAAAAAGACAAAGAAAACCTGTCATGAAACCCCTGCATATTATATTGCTATTAATGGCAGCCCTCGGAATTGGGGCTGTTATTAGTCTTTATGGAAATACCACCCAGTATATAGCTTTCAAGGATGCAGAGACTCTTGCCAAAGAAAATCCTGGAAAGGAATATCATGTAGCTTGTAAGCTGAATAAACAGAAGCCGATTTTATACAATCCGCAGAAAGATCCGAATTACCTTGAATTCTGGGCGATAGATAGTTTGGGCAAGGAAATGAAAGTGGTATTTGGAAAGCCAAAGCCACAGGACATGGAACGCAGTCAAAAACTTGTGCTGATTGGTTTTCAGGAGAAAGATTATTTCAGGGCCAATTCCATACTCAGTAAGTGTCCGAGTAAATATGAGGACGAACCCGTTAACAACCGCTAACACTTGGAAAATATTCAGTTTAATGGTGAAATGCTGTGGCCTGGAAATCTAGGGCAGTTTTTCATTGTGCTTTGCACGGTAGCGTCGTTGGGTGCGGCCTGGTTTTATTTTCGGTCAGCCAATAAAGAGGAAGATTTAGACAGGCGCTGGGCACGCAGAATGTTTTATGTACAGGCATTTTCTGTACTGGCCATTTTCACTATTCTTTTTTGGATAATATTCAAACACCGATACGAATATTATTATGCGTGGCGCCATAGCAGCAATGCACTGCCGGTTTACTACATGATTTCCTGTTTTTGGGAAGGGCAGGAGGGAAGTTTTCTGCTATGGATGTTCTGGAATGCAGTTCTCGGATTGATTTTGCTACGCAAAGCCGGTCAGTGGGAAAGTCCTGTTATGGCAGTAGTCTCATTTGTGCAGTTGGGTTTAAGTACCATGTTACTCGGTCTTGGGCAGGGTGCGGCAGAATGGTCTATTCACATAGGTAGCAGCCCGTTTGATCTGCTGCGGGAACAAAGACCCGATTTTCTGCAAACTCCGGTAATGGGAACTATTGGTGGACCGGCCAATTATCTTCAGATATTTAAAGATGGAAACGGGCTTAATCAATTGCTGCAAAACTACTGGATGGTAATACATCCGCCTACGTTGTTTTTGGGCTTTGCTACTGCCATGGTACCCTTTGCCTACAGCATTGCCGGTTTATGGAAAAACAACGACCGCGGCTGGATTTCACCGGCTATTACGTGGAGTCTTGTGTGTGTAGGAATTCTGGGTGCCGGTATAATCATGGGGGGTTTCTGGGCCTATGAAAGTCTTTCATTTGGCGGTTACTGGGCCTGGGATCCGGTAGAAAACGCCAGTTTAATGCCCTGGCTGATAATGGCTTCAGCATCCCATATGCTGCTGATATCAAGAAGTACAGGCCGTCATTTGTTTACTGCTCATTTGCTGGTTCAGCTCAGTTTCTGGCTGGTGTTATACGCCACATTCCTTACCCGCAGCGGCATTTTGGGCGAAGCCAGTGTGCATTCATTTACCGATTTGGGATTAAGTGGACAACTGCTGATTTTGCTGTTGTCGCTGATGATGTTAAGCGTGCTGTCTGCCTTGCAAAATGCAAAATGGCGCTGGTCGGTGATTATAGGCTTTGTTGCCCTGGTGCTGGTGTTTAGCCTGCTTACCTTGTATGGTGGAAAGAAGAATCAGGAACAACTAACCCAAATCATGAAATGGACCGGTGTGATAGTTTTTACCGGTGTGTTTTCATGGTTTATTTACCAATTGTATTCCCGCACCAAAACTCAACAGGAAGACGAGCGCTGGCTGAGCCGTGAAATGTGGATGTTTATCGGGGCCATGTTTCTTATCCTCTCATTGGTGCAGGTCTTTTCCGCTACATCAATTCCTGTATTCAACAAACTTTTTGGTTTTAGCAAAGCACCACCGAAACCTGAGGAATACAATGCTTTTCAATTGTGGCTGGCCATGCCTGTCATGCTGCTCATGGCCGTAGGCCAGTGTTTTCGCTGGCGCGATACGGATGCAAAAGTGCTGGGAAAACAGTTACTTTGGGTACTTGGAATTGGTTTGGTGGTTTCAGGTCTTGTTAATTTGATTTTCGGCATCAGCCAACCCAAATACATGTTGTTTTTACTATTGGGAGTTATGTTGTTTGTAGCCAATGTAATGTACCTGCGTCAGCAGCAAAAGCCAGTTTGGCTGGCCTGGGGTGGAAGCGTTGCGCATGCCGGCTTTGGAATTCTGCTGGTGGGGGTATTGGTTTCTTCGGTAAACCAAAAAATACTTACATCTACCGAGGGTATACGATTTGCCTCAGAACTTAACAAAGACGGGAAAGTAGATGAGAAAGCGGTTAAATTCAACCGTGAGAATGTTATTCTGTATCAAAAACAGCCTGTGCAGCTTGGTGAATTCACAGCATCCTTTCAGGAAGTAATTCAGGATAAAGGCAATGACACCATCGACAAATATTTCAGAGTGTTTTTTACCCGGCTAAATAAGGACGGAACAATAGCAGATTCATTTACTTTATATCCAAAAACCCAAAACAACCCAAAAATGGGACTGCTGGCTGAACCCAGTACCCGTCATTTTATAAGCAGGGATATCTTTACGCATGTAAATTATGAAAGCAGTTTGGAAAAGAAAGAGCCATTCAGCGATTTCCAGGAAACCGTTGCCGCCCCCGGAGAAACGATCCTTACTGCATCGGGTAAGGTGAAGCTGCGTATTGATAGTGTAAGCCGTTTTAGCAGTGAAGAAGGTGCCGGTGTGCAGCTGGGTATTACCGCCATTCGGCTGCAAGATTCTGCGGTATTATTTCCCAGGTTTATCGTAAATACTTCCCAAAATAATTTTTCATCTATTCCTGCAATGAGTTCAGAACTTGGTGTAATTGCAGATATTGTGAATATTGAAGTGCCGGAACCCGGGCAATCTTCCGATAAAGTAAGGTTCCTGATTAAAACCGGTGAGAGAAGTCCCCAGAAAAATTATATCGTTATCAAAGCCATCGAATTTCCCTGGATAAACCTCGTATGGGCCGGCACCATTATCATGGTAATCGGATTTGCCATGGCAGTGGTATATCGGGTTAAACAAAATGCTGCCGCATAAATGGTATATTGCAGGCACCGGTAACCTGGGCAGGGCGCTCGGTGAATTACTGCAAGCTTCAACTGAAATTGAATTCGGAGGATGGCTTAGCCGCAATTCATCTGATGTTGATGTTTCACCGGTGTTCAATATTGAAACATATGCCGATCCCGGTGCAGGCGTTTTTCTGTGTATTCCGGATCGTTTTATTGAAACAACTGCTATTGAGCTTAAGCAGCGTTTTTCGGCAGTGGTGCACTGTAGCGGTATGCAACCGTTGTTTGCTTCCTGCAATGCTGTTTGCTGGCCCATGCAAACATTTTCAGCGGATGTGCCATCGGTGTGGAATAATGTTCCTGTGTTTATTGAAGCAAGCAACACTGATTTGTTGGATTATTTAACCAATTTCTTCGGTAAATTGGGCGCGAAAACACTGGTTTCAGGTCTGAAAGAACGCCAAACAGCCCATCTAGCAGCAGTAATTGCCAATAATTTCAGCAATGCCATGTTCGCATTTGCCGCCGATGTATTAGCTACACGCAACCTTGATTCTGATTTGTTATTGCCAATTATACACCAAACGGTCGAAAAATTAAACCGTGTCAGTGCGAAGGATGCACAAACAGGGCCAGCTATACGCGAAGATTTAAATAGTATTCAAATGCAGGCAGAAATGCTGAAAAACAACCCTGAATTGCAGCATATATACCGTGAAATCTCTGCCGCAATTCCTGTTTTGTTTAGAAATTAATTCATTTATTAAACGTTTTGTTTTAAAAATATTTTACCTTTGATACGGTATTTATTTTTAGACAATAACATGGATACGACGGCAACTGTTGTTAAAACATCCAGTATTTTGCTGCTGGAATATAGAGGTCTCGAAGTTTGTTTATTTCCTTCCGATAAGACTCCAATCCATTTTTATGCCACAAGCGGTTATGATGTGGCAATGGCCAGAATTGTCTTCAAAAATGGTATTTTTGAGAAAACTGAAATACTGAATGTGCAGGGCTCAAGTCCAATGTCAGATAAGAATAGAGAGCGTTTTAGGGTTATAGTGGAAGAGTATCTTTCGGAACTGGTTCGCCAGTGGATTGACTACTACATTTATTCAAAAATGCCCCAAAGCGAAAAGATTCTTAAGAATCTGGAATGAATCGGTTTATTTGATTTTCAACCGAAATCCCATGTAGGCGTTTATTCCGATTACAGGGCCCCAGGCATAGGCAGCATCAAACCAGGGTTGTTGAGGGTTTTCTGCCGATAGTACCGGATTCTCCTGCACAATGTTCAACAAATTTTCGCCACCTGCATACCACTCCCATTTTTTACTGATATCTTTACTTAATTGCAGATTAACTATTGTATACGACGGACTCCATGGCAGCATTTGATTTTGCTCGGGGAGGCTTGATGTCTCAGGTAATCTTTTTGGGCTGTTCCACTGAAATATAGCGTCCATGTGCCATTTCTTACGATTCTTTATGCTCACCACACCCACAAAACGGTGTTTTGAAAGCAATGGCTGTTGGCGCATGTTGCCACCCAGCCACAGCTGGTTCTCTATATAGCGGTAACTCAACCTCAATTCTACTCTTCGGTGCGGTTGCAATTGTAAATCAGTTTGTATGGCATTGTAGCGGCTTTGGTCAATTTTGCCAATAGCGATCAAATCAGGTCGCTGATCACGGTCTGCGCCAATCATATAAAGAAAAAGGTTATGAAAGGCATCAGTGATGAATTTGGCCGGGTATCCAAACATCCTGAATGGCAATGTAAGACTAAAACCTGTATTGATGGCGTCTTCACGCTGCTGTCCGTAAGCGCCGCCATTGCGGTAATCTTTAATGCTGATGATGCGGTTGCTTATAAACAAGGGTAGATTCTCTGCAAGTAACCAAGGTGTGCGAACGCCTCGCCCGGACTGGAAATGCAGCATTTTGCCTTTCTCGTCTATTTCCCATTTGGCATGGATCCTGGGTGTTATTAACCAGCCAAACAGGTTGTTATAATCAGATCTGAGCCCCAATACCAAACTGCTTTGACCGGCTTTGAAAACCCATTCAGAAAATGTTCCGAAATTCATTTCTTTTCTGGTGGGGTTAAAAACTAAAGCTCCGGAATCAGACAGTGATTCATTTATATTGTCAAACATTACACTCAGTCCACTTCTTGTGCTGATTGGTTTACTTTCGGGAGTGGCATATATGGCGCTGTAGTATAAACTAAGTTGTTTTCCCTCGTAGTGCCTTCCCCGGAGGCTGTTTAACAATGCATGGGTTAGTTGTCTGTTCACATGCAAGATCTGGCCAATGCTTCTTGTTGCTTCTTTATTAAGAAAAATGCCAAACTTGCCCCACACATCGGTTTTTTGCTCTATCATGTTGAAATGAAAAACATCATGTTCCGGTTCCTTGTGCATAAAGTGATGTAAATTGCCACCGCGTCTTTCATCGCTAACATGGCTAAACCCTATAATCCATTCATTTTTATCGTTGTACCGTGATACTTGATTGCCAACAAAAACACGGTTGGAGAGGGGCATGTCGGTAAAACCATCACCGCCGAAATCCATGGTCTTCCACTGCCCTCCATAATGCAAAAAAGAATGGTTGAAAGTTCGGTGGTTGATGCGTTGTTTGGAAATCAGGTTTACTTCCCCCCGCCACTGGTTGTTTAGGTAGGCATTCAAAAAAAGCTTAGGTTCGGTAGGATCCTGTTTTAGTGCGTAATTAATTCCGCCGGTTAAGCCTTCAAAGCCTTCAGTCACGCTGCCGGTGCCCTTAGAAAGGTGAACCGCAGAAACCATAGGTCCTGGAATGTGGCTGAGCCCTGTTAGCACGGATAAGCCTCGCACCACAGGCATATTCAGCTGACTCATTTGCACATATTTCCCTGCCAATCCCAGCATTTCAATTTGCCTTATTCCGCTCACTCCATCTGCATTACTGACTTCGAGCGTGTTTGTGGTTTCAAAACTTTCACTCAGGGTACAACAGGCAGCTTTTTTGAATTCAGTTTCTGTGAGTATCTCTGATTTTTGAATGTCTTTGCCACTGATAACGCCTTTTTTATCTCCCGTTATTTCTACCTCGTTTTTGGGACGGGTTGTGTCTGTTTGGGCGAAAATGAAGGCTGAATGAGTGGCGGCTAATAACAGAAGGAATCCTGTTAGTGGTCGCATTTGGCCCCCTCCCTGTAATGGCAGCAATCCGGCAGCGCCATGTATGCGGCATTACTTGCTTTCACCAGTTCAGTGTCATGTCCGGCTATAGCTACCAGGTTGTGCAGCTGTATTTCTTCCAGTTTTTTAGAATTATATGTTACGGTTAAGGTTTTTTCATCCGGATTATATGTGGCTTTGCGAATTCCGCGTTTATCCAGGGCTTCTTCTATGCGGTCTTTGCACATAGAGCAAGTTCCTTCTACAGTAAAAGAGATGGTCTCGTATTTGGGTGGCTTGCCAAAGGACATAGTCATGGCAGCGATGGTGATTATAAATAGTTTTTTCATGTTTTTCATTCTTTGGTTTTTGGGGTAATTACATATTCAATCCCGCTTTGCGGGAAAACCATTAAAAAGAATGAAGTTCTATATAAGCCAGGAACAGTTTAACGTATTAATATTTAATAATTTGGGTGATAATTCTTTGCGGCTTTGCCACAATACGTTGGATTTTAGGTCTAATTTTAAGTCACCAGAATAAAGGTTTTTTTCAATGAAAATAACCGGCGGTTCACCGGTATTTGCTATGGTGATACTGCCAAATTTAGGGGTTATGCTAAAAACAAAATATTCTTCACAATTACCGCAATTTTGTTGTTTTGTTTTGGCAGATAATTTCTTTCTGCAGCATTCCGGTATATCAGATTTTTCAACCTGATCATGCATGCCACAGTCCGAGAAAACAAAGACACCAGTTCCGGGACAGCTGTGCAAAACGAGCTGCAAACTGCCACTGCTTAATAGCATCAGCAAAGCAAAAGACCATGCAAACAGACTGCGCACCTAACCACAAATATACTCAAAAAAAATCATATTTCCTAATACGAATACCCGAATTTTAGAGGTAATATCGCAGTAGAACATGTTGCAGCAATTCTGGCAGAATATCAGGCGTACCAAGCGCGATTTTTCGCAGGAAGAAGGCCATGTACTGCACCGTGTTTTAGGAGCGAGAGATTTAACATTGCTGGGAATTGCCGCCATTATAGGCGGGGGGATTTTTAGTTCTGTAGGCAAGGCTTGTGCAGCGGGTGGCCCTGGTGTGATTTTTCTTTTTATACTTTGTGCCATTGCCTGTGGTTTTGCTGCCCTGTGCTACGCTGAATTCTCATCGCGCATACCGGTTGCAGGCAGCGCCTATACTTACGCGTATGCATCATTTGGTGAGCTTTTCGCCTGGATAATCGGTTGGGCATTGCTGATGGAATACAGTATAGGCAATATTTACGTGGCATTCAGCTGGTCGGGATATTTTTCGCATCTCATGGAAAATCTTGGATTTCACATGCCTGCATGGATTACTACCGATTATGCATCCTGTTCGGCTGCCGCAAAGCTCAAGACACCTGACTTGCAATCCCATGAAATGCTGGCCTGGAATAGTGCACCGGTTTTTATGGGACTGCGCATTATACTGGATTTGCCTGCATTGCTCATTAATTTTTTGATAACCTGGTTGGTTTATACCGGTGTTAAAGAGAGTCGCAACGCATCCAATATCATGGTGGCAATCAAACTGATTGTGATAGTTTTGGTAATTGGGGTTGGTTTTTTTTATGTGGATACAGCAAACTTAAAACCTTTTATGCCAGAAGGATTTGGCGGCGTTATGCTGGGAGTTTCTGCAGTTTTTTTTACCTTTATTGGTTTTGATGCAGTTAGTACCATGGCCGAAGAAACCAAAGACCCTCAGCGAAATTTGCCTCGGGGAATGTTTTATTCCTTGCTCATTTGTACAGTTCTGTATGTGCTGATATCATTGGTACTAACAGGAATGATGCCTTATGAAAAGCTAGGTGTAGATGATCCGTTGGCTACTGTTTTGCAGTATAAAGGCATTGTATGGCTTGAGTATCTGGTAAGTATCAGTGCGGTTGTAGCTATGGCCAGCGTACTGCTTGTTTTTCAAATGGGCCAGCCCCGAATCTGGATGAGCATGAGCCGCGATGGTTTGTTGCCCAAGAAGTTTTCTGAGGTTCATCCAACCTACAAAACTCCTGCATTCAGTACCATAGTCACCGGATTGGTTGTTGGGATTCCCATCCTGTTTACCGATGAAAACTTTGTACTTGATTTTACAAGTATTGGAACTTTATTTGCTTTTGTACTGGTGTGTGGCGGTGTGTTACTGTTGCCAACCAAAGAAAAACAAAAAGGAGCTTTTCATCTGCCTTTTATAAAACCTGTCTATTTTCCTATAATCTTAGTAGCGGTACAATTGTTGATTTACATTTTTTCTCCTGAATTTTTCGTTAATCAATTTAATGACCCCATTATTATTACATACTGGGCGCTGATGGTTTCGTTGGCATCATTAAGTTTAATTAAAAACTGGAATCTTATTCCTGTACTTGGTTTGGCTACCTGTGGTTATTTGCTAACCGGTATGACACCCAATAATTGGTTCTGGTTTTTTATTTGGTTTGGAATTGGTCTGATGGTTTATTTTGCATACGGATACAAGAAGAGTAAACTGGCCCGTGGATAAGAAGGATAACAATATATCATCAGTGATTGAGGCCATGTTTAAGAAATACCGGCTTACACAAAAAATCACGGAGGTAAAACTAGTAGGTGCATGGGAGAAAATTACAGGTCCGCTGATTGCAAATCATACATCGGAGATAAAGCTTGTTAATAAAACTTTGTATGTGACTTTCGATAATGCTCCCTTGAAAAACGAAATGTTTTATCGAAGGTTTATGTTGCTGGAGGCCATTAATACTGAGCTGGGAGCTGGTTCTGTAGAAAAGATTTTTATTAAATAGCTCCGGTCTCTGTTTGTATTCTTTTTTTGGTGATCCTTGCTTTGTCAATACTTGTATTCAGTTCAAAACCCACAATCACCACCAGGCAGTTGATATAAATCAGCACCATCAGGGCAATAATGGCACCGATTGATCCGTAAATTTTATTGTAGGCATCAAAGTTATTTACATACAAGCTAAAAAAATAGGTACTCAGTATACTTAGAGTGCCTGCAAATACGCTGCCGGGTGAAATAAAATGCCATTTATGTTTGTGGGCAGGTCCAAAATGATAGAAGCTGCTAATCACAGTAAATATAAGACCCGCCAGCAAGGTATATTCGATGATTGATATTAGAAACATCCATAGCGGCAGACCAAACCAATGGTGCTTTTGCATGTAACCACCCAGTTGAAACATCCATGTCAGAAATATCAGTGCAGCTATTACTATAGTGCCTACAAGCAATGTAAGCCCCACAGCCTGAAAGCGGTTTTGCAGCCAGTTGCGTTTTACTTTTTCAGGCAACCTGCGGTTAAAACTGTTGATTAGTGAGTGAAAGGCATTGCTTGAGAAATAGAGTGCCATGATAAAGCCAAGTGACAATAATCCGCTGTTTTGGTTGTTGAGCAGCTCGTAAATAGTGGAGGAGATTTCTTTCCAAGTGCTTTCAGGCAGTAAGAGGCGCAATTCAGTTATGAGCCTTGATTTTACACCTTTCACCGGAAGGGCTGCAATCAGCGTAAGGATAAAAATAAGGGTAGGAAATAATGAAAGAAAAAAGTTGAAACTAAGGCTCGATGCGCGAAGGTTAAGATCTTCCTTAAATAAGCTGTTTAAAAAGTATTTGCCTACATCATAGAGATTATGTCCTTCAAACCCTCTCATGGTTTTATTCTTTAGCCAGCGAATAATTCTGCCGTCTGAAGCGACTACCGGATTTTCCTGATAGTCATCTTCAGTTTGCTCCTCTTTGGTATAGTTTCGGTAAAATCGACTCATGGCTCAAAATGTTTATCGATTACGTTGGCGAAAAAGGCAGGGAGTGGCGTGGGTCTGAGGCTGTCTTTTTTTACAAAGAATAATTCAGTAAACCCTGAATTCAGGTGTTCTCCGGATTGATTGTATGTATGGTATTCAAAATGGCATCGAATTGCCGGTTTTTCGGTTATCTTAACAATGATTTTGAGCAAATCATCATATCGCCCCGCCTTTTTAAATTCTATATTGAAAGCCCTTACCGGCATAATAATTCCGGCATCCTCCATTTCTTTATAATTTAATCCCATGCTGCGCATGGCTTCTGTGCGGGCTTCCTCAAAATACAGCACATAGGCACTGTGATGCACAAATCCCATGCGGTCGCATTCTACATAACGCACACGTATACTATGTTCAAATTGAAGACTCAATATCTGATTCTAAAATGCTCTTTGGCTTGTTCGGGACGGAAAAACACAAGTCCAAATGCAAATATATCAATGGTAACGGTAACAGAAGCATGATTTTTGATAAACGTCCAAGCATTTCTCATTTCTTCATTCCAGTAAATATCGTCAAATATGAGCAAGCTTTGTGTGTGCAGGTGGGGTAGGAGCTGCGTGAAGTATTGGGTAGTCGCATCATAGGTATGATTTCCGTCAATATAGACGTAATCTACGTGTTGCAATTTTTGCAACAGTTCCGGTAGTTTATTTGTAAAATTTCCTTCAAGGAATTCAATTTGATCAGCAATGCCAAGCCGCTGTGCATTAAACGATGCGATTTCGCACAATGCAGGCGAACCTTCTATGGTGTGTAACACCTGGCCATGCTGAAATGCCGAAGCCTGGTAAAGAGCTGTTATCCCTGTTCCCGTACCAAGTTCTATACAGTTTTGTGGCTGAAGTGATGCAATAAGGCGGTGCAACAGCCTGCCATATTTAGCGCCTCTGGCCGTTCTATGGGTAATTTTGCTTAGTTTTCGCAATCCGCTGCGGTTGCCACTTCCCATGTCTAATAATTCTATGTGGGATTTAGACTGCAACATTTCCTTGCGGATTTGCTCAATTGCATCCCATGCCGGATTTGAGTTCTTTGCATAAAGTACATCTTCCAGCAGCCCGTAAACGAACGGGGAGTGGGTACCATGCCGCGTGTCTGAAACCAGCAGGTACTCTATATAGTCAAGGGTTCTGTAAAGCTCATTGAGCATTACCGGGTTTGGTATTGCGAATTACGGCAAGTTCTTTTTCCAAGCGAGCAATCTGTTCCTGAAGTTTCTGAATGTTGGTATCAAATTGTTTCAAAACTGCCTCGGCATTTTTACTCAGGGCGAAGAAACTCTTGTTATTTTCAATGGTAGCCAGTTCTTCCTGAGCCTTTTTAATGCGATCCTTAACCTTGCGTTCTTCTGATTGCAGTTGGTTTTTCCCATCGGAGCGTCCAGCTACACCGGCGTAGTGCTCTTTCATGACCTGCTGTTTCATGTTGTCGCTGTTGCGTTTGAATTTGGCAAACAACACATCTCCTATTTCACGGTATTCCTTTTGCAGGTTGAAATAGGCTTTGCCACTCACAAAACCACTGCCTGCCCAGCGTTGCTGACATTCCTTAAGTTTAGGGAAAACACTATCCGCATTTTCTATTTCCAGCAGTTTTTTCATGTCGGCAATGATGGCTTCCTTAACGGCAATACCGATTTTGTCATCTTCACGACGCTGTTTCAACCATGCATTTTTTCTGGCATAGAAATGATCAAACGCTGCACGGAAACGTTTCCAAACTTCATCGTTTTTGGCTTCCGGCACCGGACCGGTTTTCTTCCATTGCTCCTGTAGTTCGTTAAGCTTATCAGAAGTTTCCTGAAACTGCTCATTATTTATGAGCGCTTCTGCTTTTTCACAAAGTTCAATTTTACGTTTCAGGTTTTCTTCTCTGTCAGCGTTGATATTCTTAAAAAATTCACGTCGTGCAGCAAAAAACTGTTGTCTGGCAGATGAGAACCGATCCCATATTTCCTGATTTTTTTGGGCAGGCACAGCACCTGTTTTCTTCCACTGTTCCAGCAGGGTATCAAGTTCCTTGCCCAAAGAAGACCACTCTTTACCGGCTGTTGGCCACACAGCGATGGCCGCTTCCGATTTTTCTACCAGCAATTGTTTGATGTTGAGATTTTCCTGACGCTTGCGGTCCAGTTCTTCCTGCCGTTCTTTGTTGCGCTGAATGATGACGTCACTTACGTTTTTAAAACGATGCCAAAGTTCATCGCTTATTTCTCTTCTTACCGGGCCTGCATTGCGCCAGTCTTCATGAATTTTATTTAGCGTATTGAGTGCCTTGCGGATGTCTTTTTCTTCTCCAAGGGCCTCTGTCTTTTTAATCAGTTCAATTTTAAATTCCAGGTTCTTTTCCCGGTCAAGTTCCTTTAATTCGTTGTAAAGGGAAAGGTTGTCATAAAATTTATCAACGTAGAACTTATAACGGGTATATAGTTCATCCTGAAACTCTTTCGGCACCTGCCTGATTTCGCGCCACATCTTCATTAGGTCGCGCATTTTGTTCAGCGAATTGGCTTGTTCTTCTGATTCTGCCAGCTCGCGAATATCTTCCAGTACAGCCTGCTTTTTCTTTAGGTTGGTAAGTTTTTCTTCTTCAGCACGCTTGCGTTCTTCTTCGCGACGTTCCTTGAACTTTAGGAAAACACTGTTCAAAGCTTGCTTGGCTTCGTCTGGAGCGGGCTTGAAATCTCGGGCATCATTTCCTTCATCAACCCACGCTTTGATCTGCTCAGGTCTCTCCGCAAGGATTTTTGCGTCCATCGCGTCCCTTAGCCTGTTCAGGGTTTCCTGAGCCTTTCTCACATCGGGACTGTAAATAAATTCCTCGGCTCTTTTAAGAATCTCAGCTTTTTCCAGTTCAGAATAATCCGTGTGGTCTTCATGGGTTTCTTCCGAATGGTCAATAAGCTGCTCTGCTACAGTCAGTTGTGCATGGTAATTTTCAGAACGCTGATTTTTATCTTTTTTCTCCATCAGCGGTTCATTTTCTTGTTGGTGTTCCAAGTCTATTCAGGATTAATTAAAAACGTTATTGATTCAAATGTTGTCTGGCGGAAATCATCCAACACGCAGTCAGTGCGGCCTCCGCTCCTTTATTGCCATGTTTTCCGCCTGCACGTTCCTGTGCCTGCTCTTCAGTTAGGGTGGTAATTACTCCAAAAACACAAGGCTTTTCAGCCGTAAGCCCGACTTGTAATATTCCATCCGCTGCGGCCTGGCAAACAAAATCAAAGTGCGGTGTATCTCCCTGAATTACGCATCCAAGGCAGATTACGGCATCGCAGTTTTCATTGAACAACATTTGAGCACCATGCGGCAATTCAAATGATCCGGGTACGCGCAGTATTTCTATATTTTGCTGTTGGATACCTCTTTCATGGAGTATCTTGATTGCTCCAATCAGTAGCTTTTCTGTAATGTGTTTATTCCAATCGGCAACAACCACCCCGATTTTTAAATTTTCCGGATGTAAGATGTAGGGAAATTGACCTTGTGAGAATGATGCAGTTGCCACAACGGCTTAAGGATTGAAGTCGCCTTTGAGGGCCTTCACTTTGTAAATGTATTTATCTATATCAGAAGCTTCGGCAGTGGTGCTGAACTCATTTTTTATTTTTTCGAAACAATCTAATGCTTTGGTATAGGATTCGGCTTGTTCGTAATGAATACCTGCACTTTTCCAATATTGTGCCGAGAAATCACTCTCGGATTTTGAGCCCGCTTCAGCATAAATATCTGCTGCCTTTTCGAGTTTGCCCAATTCGGCATAGCATGCAGCTTTGGCACCAAGTACACCTGCGCTTAAGAATTGATCGTTGGGGTTTGCTTTATCAAGGTAGGTAATAGCTTTATCGAATTTTCCAGTTTGCATGTAAGCAATGCCGGCCATCATAGCAGCTTCTTTGCCTTTATCTGTTAAGAAATAGCTATCTGCAATTTCAGGGGCGGTCATCATTTTTTTGCCTTTAATGCCTTTCAGAACAACATTGAAAGAATCTTTGTCGAAATAATGATGGAGCGGAGCCAGTTTTGCTGCTGCTTCTGATTCGCGCTGAGGATGCCAGTAAAGACTCCAAAACAATGAAACAATCACAACACTAAGAATACTGGTGCCTGCAAGGATGACAACCCTTTTGTTTTCGGCGTAGAACGCTTTCAATGCAACGCTGTTAAATTCGATGGCCATTTTAATTATGAAGGTGCGAAATTACTCAAAAATCATGGAAAGACAAGCGTTGTTAATCCGTGATGTAGGGATAATCATCTTCCACATACACATGTTGGAATAATCCGGCGGGATCAGGATAGGGCGAATTCTCTGAAAATGTAACCGATTCATCTACCTCTGCCATAATATCCGCTTCTAGTTTATCCAGTTCAGCCTCAGTGGCGTAACCCTTATCAATAATAGTTAATTTGGTGGTTTCAATTGGATCGATTTTCTTGTAATCGGCAACTTCTTCCTTGCTTCTGTAAGTAGCAGGATCGCTCATACTGTGGCCTCTGTAACGGTACGTTTTAATTTCCAGGAAAGTTGGACCTTCACCATTGCGCGCTTTTTCAGATGCTTCATAAATAGCATCGTGAACAGTTTCGCATTTCATGCCATCTACCTGGTAGCTGGGCATGTCGTAAGCAGCACCGATTTTGTAAATGTCCAGTACATTGGTGGTGCGGGCTACGCTGGTTCCCATGGCATATTCATTGTTTTCACAAATGAAAATAACAGGCAATTTCCATAGCATGGCCATGTTAAACGTTTCGTGCAGTGCACCTTGCCTTACAGCACCATCGCCGAAGAAGCACAGGCATACATTTTTAGTACCGTTGTATTGTTCAGCCAGGGCAATACCTGCACCCAGCGGAATTTGTCCGCCTACGATGCCATGACCTCCCACAAAATTGTGTTCTTTGCTGAACATGTGCATACTGCCGCCTTTACCGCCGCTGCAACCCGTGGCTTTACCATAAAGTTCTGCCATTACGGCATTGGCTGAAACTCCCAGTGCAAGTGCATGTCCATGATCGCGATATGCAGTGATGAATTTGTCATCTTTGGTGGTACCGGTAATCATGCCTGCCACAATGGCTTCCTGGCCAATGTAAAGGTGGCAAAAGCCTTTTATTTTTTGCTGACCATACAGCTGAGCGGCCTTTTCTTCAAATCTGCGCACCAGCATCATGGTTTTGTACCACTGCAGGTATTGTTCTTTGGTAAAATTCATAGTTGCGGTCTGACCCATTTCGAGCTGCAAAGATAAGAATTCCCGTTTAAACTGCAGTAGGGCTTTTAACCCTTTAAGGCATGCTCTTGGAGAACAATTTTTATCAGTTCAGCAATCGTTTTAGGTTCATTATTACTGGTCTTCATGGCCTACAATTTTTCTTCAATGCTTTTCACCTTTTCTTTAATCATGCCCACTTCGCGCTGAATTACCCGCAGTGCCGGTCCGATATCGTCCATGTCCTGACTTTTTGGCTCCATGAATTTTGGGTTAATGTAATTAACGAATTTCCAAACTTCCAGCACCTCTGAAATCTTCACCGGATAGGGTTCATAAGCCGTATTGGTGCTGCACAGCAGCAAAGAGCCGTCCTGATAGATATGGTTGTAAACTACTTTGAAAACAATTCCTTCATCTTGGGTGACGATGATATAAGGATTGCCGTTTTTAATGGTGTTCCAGTCCTGTACGTATTCTCCGGTAACCAACGCGCCATCCACTACGGGCGGCATACTGTCTCCACTAATTTGAAAAGCACGGTACTTTCTGTTGGCACTCAAGAAGGGCATGTTGAAAGAGGGGAGTACCCTGATAAATTCAGGGTCGGCAAAACCTGTGGTATAGCCGGCTTTGGCTTTCAGCGGAACCAGTTCCACATTTTCTTCATTTTCCTCATTCACCGTAGTGGCCAGCACCCTGAGGCGTGTTCCGTTCAAATCCAAATCCATACCTTTCTCCAGCTGGCTTATCTGGCTTTCAGGCAAGGCCGCTAAATCCATGCGAACCAGTTTATCCAGGTTGATTTGAAAAAATTCAGATAGTTTCAGCAATAAATTTATTCCGGGCTCGGCCACGCCATTTTCATAGCTGTTGTAGGCTGATCGGGTTATGCTCAATGACTTGGCTACTTCTTCCTGGCTGCGTTTGCGTCTTTTTCTCAGCAGTTTGATGTTTTCTTTTAGATACGTATTCATAATAATTACATTTAATTCAGTTTAGGGAAATGATTTGATAGGGTATTTTATTTTCAGTTTTTGCCTGTCGCAGGAAACCGGCAATGATGGCACGGGTTTCAGGGATGTCCGGTTTGGGTTCTATGCAAGCGACCATATCTCTTTCCGGTTGGTGTTCTTCGGTGAAGCCCCATCCTGCTACGGCACCATTTTCAATGAGGATAACCGCTTTTTCGCCGGTTTTGCGTCCTTCGCCTTTTACCAGTATGCGGTTTTTACGCTCCTGCAGGCTTATGATGGCTTCTTCCACACGTTTGTTATGTGTGGCCAATGATTCTTCTGTAAGGGTTTCGCAGTAGCAGCCTGGAACATGGCATTGTCCCTGACTGCGAGCCAGCACCGGACAAATATTGTGCTCATGCAGCATTCTGCCCAGTGTTTGTTTGGCATCCCTGAATCTGGGAAATGGGATACCTGATAAACTGCCTTTGCGGAATTTTTCGGTTTGCAGGCGCATATAACCGCTTTGGGTTGGAAAGCGGTATATGGCATATCGGTTTCCCACGTGCTTGCCACTCACATTCCATTCCGGCCAATGTGAATGTATTACATGGGCTTCTGTAAGCATCGATAGCAGCTCATTTCCACAAAGCTGGTAGTCAATTTTGTGTATGCGTTCCAGCTGCAATGCAGTTTTGCCGCGTTTTACATCAAAATGTTGCCGAACCCGTTTTTGTATGTTGTTGGCTTTGCCTGTGTATAGAATTTTGCCTGTTTGATCCTTGAATAAATAAACACCGGCAGCATCCGGCAGAATGTTGATTTCCTCCTCATTGAGTGCAGGCGGTACGCTAATTTTCCTTTGGGTGGATTTTGCCATTTTCAGTACTTCGGCATGTCCCAGTTGATTTAGGCAACGATGGAAGAGTTCACCTGTGGCAAATGCATCACCGCCGGCCCTGTGGCGGTTTTGAATCCCGATTCCCAAATCGCTGCAAATATTACCCAGACTGTAGCTGCGTTTGCCCGGAAATGCCTTTCTTGAAAGTTTAACCGTACAAAGTTTTGGAGGGTGAAATGAAAAGCCGGCTTTTGAGAATTCATTCTGTATAAAACCCAGATCAAAGTTGACGTTGTGTGCTACAAAAATTTTATCGTGCAGCAAATGGTGGAGCTGTGCCGCTATCTCAGCAAACACGGGCGCTTTGTCGGTCATAGACTGCGATATTCCGGTAAGTGCGGTAATATTTCTTGGTATAGCGTAACCCGGATTTAGCAGTGTTTCATATACCTGCACGACCTTAT